>NZ_JBFULQ010000306.1:0-6779 GCF_054049815.1 Mesorhizobium sp. P5_C1
CTTCGATAGCGACCTCTCGCTCACCCAAAACAACGAACTCATCAACATGGCCCTTTTTGGCTTGGCGCCGCCTTTGCTCGAAGGGCCAGACCTAGGAGAGCAAGACAAGATAACCTCTCTCTTGAAGCCTTCGGGTGCGCCAGTTGAGATGGGAATTTTCACGAGCGATTCGTTCAAAGAGATCAGCGCCGTTTTCTTTTCTACGGTCGGGACCTTTGGAAAAGCAGTCGTTGAAAGTAAGATTGATAGGCTCGTCCGGGCGACCCGTTACAGGGTGATCGACAAGGACAGGATTGCGCCCGGTTCGGAGCTCTGGCAAGTCGGGACGCACCGGTTTCGGCTCGCCGCGCTGAACTACCTCCTCACGCAACGACGAGAGAGCGAGCATCAGATCGGCGGTGCAGATGTGCTTATTCAGCACTCATCGTTTCATCGTGAAACCCATCTGGATGGGCTTCAGGTCTATTTCAATCCGTTTGCAGAGGTACCGTTTGAGCCAGAATTCCCATGGCCCGCAGAAATCGCTCTCAACTATTACGACGTCGAAAGCGGTGAGCACATCCAAGCGCATCCTGACGGCGCGCTCGTTTCAAGGCAGGTTTATGAAATAGCCCCCGAATACATTCGGCTTCTGCTCGGCAGTTACGGCTTTCTTCGATGATTGTTAGCCGAATTGGAGAGGCTTCAAGATCGATTCCTAAGTCCGCATCCTGAGTTCTGCGTTCAAGAGCGGACTGACAGCAACCCACCCTAAGTCAGCCAGCACGGTGTCGGAGCAGGTAGTCGTGCTATCATCACCGGGCGGCACCCTTCTGCCCTGCGCAACGCGGCTGCAAGTGCCGGTTGGCAAGCACAGGCTGACGGCAGCAGAGCAGCCCGCCCCAAGCGCAAAACACCAACCTGACCTGCAACAGGAGTCCAGGCGGGATCGATTGGCAGGCAATTGGGAATCCTCCCCTCGCAAGCACCCCTCCGACGCGCTTATGAAGCAGGTGTTTCGACCGGCGTGGGCAGCTGATTGCACCCGTGCATGGAGTTTGTTGACAGGATGGAACACAGTGGCATTGCCACGAGTGGAACGACGGCCTTACAAACGCCTGACGACGAATTCTCAGGAGGGCAGGCGCTGCTATGAGTGGCTGGTTGCATACTCTTCCACTCGCTTGGATGGCTCTCGTCGTGTTCGGGGCCACCTATATCGTCGCGTTCATCTTGCACCAAGGCATCGCCGCTCTGTCCGTGGGCTCCACGGCGCGGTCATTCAAGGCGCTTTCGCCTGGYATGTTGCCGCCGCTCGGTATCATCTTTGGCTTGTTTGTGGCGTTCACCGCGGCTCAGGTCTGGAGCGACAACGATCACGCCAATGCGGCAGTCAATCGCGAGGCCAGTGCATTGCGGTCGGTCGTGCTTCTGGCGAGCAGCTTTCCCGGCGAGCCCGAGGCGCGCTTACGGACGCTGGTGCACAGCTATATCGAGGAAACGACGAGCCAGGAGTGGCCGCTGATGGCCGAGGGCGCGGCGACCGTCACCATAATCCCGCCTGCGCTTAACGAGGCGCTGCGGACGACGCTGGCTTTGACGCCAAGCAATCCCGGCCAGGAGATCGCGCARCGCGAGATGACGAGGTGGCTTGAAGACGCTTTCGAGGCGCGTCGCCAACGGGTTCTCGTCAGCTCCGCGCAAGTCAACCCCACGAAGTGGGCCTGCCTGATCCTGCAAGCCTTCTGTGCTCTTCTCGCGATCGCGATCGTTCACAGTGATAACCGAATGGCATCGGCGATCGCTCTTGGAAGTTTTGCGACGGGCGTGGCGGCATCCGTTCTCTTGATTCTCGCCCACGATCGGCCCTTCACGGGAGAGATCGCAGTGTCGCCGCAGCCGTTGCTGCAAGTCATGCCGGAATCCAAAGCGGGCGGCGGCGGATGATACAGGTAGGAGTGCAGAGACGGGTAGATTCCCGCTCTGGTGTGGCGCCGGTGACAGCGGTTAAGCCAATCTCTTCGGCCGACATGAGGCGCAAAGCAGCCATGCCGTCGTCGCGTTGTGAGACTCTGATTTGGTGACAAGCAAAACAGCAGCCCCTACGACTCGTCCCTCTCATCGCGCAAATTAGACACAACGCGGCGGTTCTGCGACCTGCAGGCGGAGTTGGGGCAGTCGCGGACGAGCCTGTCCTTGCCGTAGCCCTTGGCCCACATGCGGTTGCGGTCTATGCCGCCGGCGGCGAGGTAGTCCATCACCGCATCGGCGCGCTTCTGCGACAGCGCTGTTTCGCTCGCGCCGGGATCGTCGGCGAAACCCTGCAGCTTGAGCAGCCAGCGCGGATTCTTTGCCAACCAGGCGATCTGGGTGTCGAGGGTGGCCTTGGCGACAGAATCGAGCGCGGCCGAACCTTGCGTGAAATAGATGCGGCGGCCGACATTGAGGATAAAATCCTCCTCGCTGCCCGGCTGCACGTTCTGGAAGCCGGCAACCTCGGCGTTGGTGACGTCGGGCGTGGGAGGGGCCAGCGTGTTGCTGGTCGAGCAGGATGCGGCCAGCACCAGCAGGCTGGCGGCGAGCAGCCGGCGCGTGTTTTCAATCATGCGGCTCATGAGGCGCCAATCATTCGACAGTGGTGGAAGCGGGCGCCTGGTCGGCGATGTGCGGCAGGACCTCCACCGCGGTGCCGATCGGGCACCGCTGGTAGAGGTCGATGATGTCTTCCGGGAACATGCGGATACAGCCGCTGGAAGCGTCGGTGCCGATGCTCCATGGCTCCAGCGTGCCATGCAGGCGGTAGCCGATGTCAGCGCCGTCGCGGTACAGATAGAGCGCGCGCGGCCCGAGCGGATTGTTGGACGCGCCGCCTGCGATCATGGGCGGTAGCTCCGGCCTGCGCTTACGCATTTCGGGGGGCGGGACCCATTGCGGCCACAGCGCGCGGCGGTCGATCGTCGCGCGGCCGTACCATTTGAAGCCCTCCTTGCCGACGCCGACGCCGTAGCGGATGGCGGTCTTGTTTTCCATGATGAGGTAGAGGAAGTGGTGGCGGGTGTCGACCACGACGGTGCCGACCGGCTCGCTGCTGAAATACTTGACGATCTGGCGATGCCATCTCTTGTCGATCTTGGCGAAGTTGGTCTTGCGATAGACAAAATTGTTGTCGCTGGCAGTACCGGCGAAATAGGATTTTGCCGTCGCGGCTTGAACACTTTTGCCGGTTGCACCGACCGCGACCAGCGCCAGGCCGCCGAGCACGACCCCCCTGCGTGATAAAACCATCGGCAATCCCCACTGCCTTGAGCCTGGCGGACCATAGTTGAGAATTATTTCGCCTCAAAGTGGAAAATGGTGCGTTGCTTCAGTCCGCCGTCAACGGTCTGTCCACTTTTGGTCCGAACCCAAGACTGTAGACGCTCTCCGATCGGCACCGACTTCAACAAGATAATGGTCAGTGAAATTTGACTCGCCGCTCGCCGCGACGAACGTCAATACACGCCTGCACCTTACGCTCGTGCTTCTCGACCGCCTCACGAGTGTCGAAAGGCCCCTCCCGCTTGCCGGGTTTTTCGCCCTTCTTGCGTGGGGCGCTCCGTCATTGCCGGTCCCTCCAGCACCTCGCCCCGGGTCCTTGGCGGTAAACGTCGCCGCCTGATCGACATTCGCATCGCGGCCGGGGCCTTGCTTGGTGTCGGAGCAGGTTTGTCGTGCTAGGATCGCCGGTCGGCACCCCTCAGCTCAACACGGCTGCAAGTGCCGGTTCGCACGTACGCCGCCAGGCTGGCGGCGCAAGATTCTTGCCGCGGATTTTTGCAGGAGCAATTTACAAGAGCAAGGGGGACATCGATGAGCGCAAGGGACCGATTTTTCCGTAGCCTGGTGGCTGGCCTGTTTGCCGGTGTCTTCTGGGTGGATGCCGCCCTGGCGCAGGGCGCGGGGTGTGCGTTCGCGCCGGAGGGCGGCACGTCCCGACAGACCCTGAGGTGTCAGGAAGGCCTTACCATCATTGTCGAAGGTGGGGCTCGGTTCACGCTGGCGGACCGCGATCGAAACGGCAAGGTCGATACGGTCAGGTTGCGGCGCAAGGCGCTGCTGCTCGATGCTCCAGCCGGGTCGATCCCGGGTGGCTTCGCTGTTGTCACCCCACAGGCGATCGCCGCGGCGCGAGGCACCAAATGGGCGGTCGACGTCGGCGGGGGCAAGACGTCTGTCTTCGTCCTCAGAGGCCGCGTCGCCGTGAACCGGCCCGCGTCCAGAGCCGGCGTGGTGCTGGCGCCGGGCGACGGCGTCGACGTCGACGCCGGAACAGGACCACTGACCGTCAAGCGCTGGCCCGCCAAGCGCGTTTCCGCCTTGCTGGCCCGTTTCGGCCAGTGAGCCGCAGTGAGCCGGCGAGCGCTTCCGACGCTGATCGCGCTCATCCTGGCGGGTCTTTGGGGCGCCGGCCTGGGCTTCGCGCACTGGCGCGGCAATCTGTGGTTTCTCGACCGCGTCGAAGCAACGATGAYCGATCTTCGAACGCTCGTTCGAGGAACGGCAAAGCCGCCGGAGCTGATCACCATTGTCGCGATAGACGATGAGGCGGTGCGGCGCGAGGGTGCATATCCCCTCAGCCGCGCCACGCTTGCCCGGCTTGTCGATACGATCGCGCGGCTTGGACCGAAGGCCATTGCGCTCGACCTGCTGCTGGTCGATCCGGGGGAAAAGGACAACGATGAGGCGCTCGCGCGTTCGCTGAGCGGGAGTGCGAGCGTCATCGCTGCCGCGGCGGTCTATCCCGGAGGTGAACAATGGACGGTGGCCAAGGGCGACGGACCCATCGCCGGCGTGCCGAATGCCGAGCGGTTCCTGTGGCCGCTGAAAGCGTTCTCGGATGCCGCAGCGGTCGGCGTCGTGAACGTGGCCACCGACAAGACGGGAACGCCCCGCTTCGTGCCGTTGCTGTTTCGGGCCGGAGATCGGCTGGAAACGTCTTTCCCCTTGCGTGTTGCCGCCATGGCAGCAGGAGGGGATCCAGAAATCGCCGCCGATCATCTATCGCTGGGCGGACGCTCGATCCGGACCGACATTGGTCACATCCTGCCTCTGACCTTCTATGGCCCGCGCGGCACGATCCGCACGATCAGCGCGGCGACCGTGCTGGAGGGCCAACTCGATCCCCGCACGATCCTGGACCGAATTGTGGTGATCGGAGCCACTGCGACCGGCACCGGCGATGTTTACCCGACACCGTTCGATCCCATCCTCCCGGGCGTCGAAGTCATGTCGACGGCGATTGCCCATCTGATGGCCGGCGATGCAGTCGTGCGAGACCAGTATGTCCGGCTTGCGGATGCCGGCTTTGCAGTGGTGTTGCCAATGGTTCTTGTCGGGCTGTTGGCATGGCGGCGAAACGCCGGCGGCCTCGCCGCGGTCGCCGGCGTGGTCCTGATCTGGCTGGTGGTCAACATGACCGCCTTCCTGCACCACATCTGGCTGAGCGCCGCGTTGCCGATGACCGCCGCCATTCCGCCGGCCATCCTGTTCGGGGCCGCGCAGCTTTGGCTGGGCAGGAGCCGGGCGCAATTTTTCGCAACGCAGAGCCAATTGCTTCAACGCGTTGAAGCCCCAGGCATGGGGGAGTGGCTGGCCAAGCATGGCGACTTCCTCTCGGAGCCCGTCCGGACAGACGCCGCCATCCTGTTCATCGACCTGTCCGGCTTCACCGGACTGAGTGAAACATTGGGACCGATCGCCACACGCGAACTCCTGAACAGTTTTCATGCCTTGGTCGGCGAGGAAGTGACGCGTTGCGGCGGCGTCGTCACCAGTTTCATGGGTGACGGAGCCATGATCCTGTTCGGCCTGCCGGAACCGTCGGCAAATGACGCCTTCAATGCCGCCCGCTGTTGCGTGGGGCTCTCCAGCCGCACCAACGATTGGCTGGCGTCGTTGCCTGCACCGACCGCATCCCGGCTCGGCTTCAAGATTGGAGCCCACCACGGAACGATCGTAGCCTCTCGGCTCGGCGGCGAAGGCCGTCAGCACATCGCGGCCATCGGTGACACGGTCAACGTTGCCAGCCGCCTGATGGAGATCGCAGCCGACCAGGACGCCGAGGTCGCGGTGAGCGACAAAATGCTCGATGCCGCCGGCCGCGATTGCGCATTGTTCAAATCCGGTACCCTGAAGGGACCCGTGGAAACACAGATCCGCGGGCGATCCGGCTCGCTCGCTATCTGGCTTTGGCAGAGTGCAGGGACGCCGCAGTAGAGCGTCGCCGCCAGGCCTGCGGCTTGCCCGGCGAACAGCTGGACCCCTCAATGCCGCTTGAAATACTGCAACTCGCGCTCATGCTTCTCGCCGCCGTGCACGCATGACAATTCCGGGCGTCGTCAGATCATGCGCGCCAGCCCTCACGCCGCGAGTTGGACCTCACGGGCGGCCGCGATCATGACACTCGCGAGCAAGCCGTAGGCTGCCTCCCAGGCCTCCCGCACCGCCGGTGTAAAAGCGGGGCCGAGGCCGGCCGCCAGCGTCTCGATCAGCGCTTGCCCGACGATCGGGTAATGATGCTCTTCAACACCGTAGGTGACGTGACGCTTGGCGAGTTCGCGCACGGTGGGCAGAATGGTTTCGGCACGATCCAGTCCATGCACGACGAAGCCCAGGCTCGCCATCAGCTTGGCGCCTTGCTTGGTCATGTCTCTCACCRGAAACAGCGCCCGAAGAGTCCCGTCGATCGCGAACAGGCGTTCATAGAACAAGGCGGCGGCAGCCGCACGGATCGGGACGACCTCACGAAAACTATCCTGGAC
>NZ_JBFULQ010000307.1:0-6767 GCF_054049815.1 Mesorhizobium sp. P5_C1
TGGTTGAGCATGGCGCAGGTACCGGAATAGAAGCCGGTGACCGTCTCGTTGAAGCCCCAGCTCACAGCATCCTTCGGCGCCAAGCCATTCTTGTACATGTCGGCCAGCATCTGCAGACCCTTGACCGAGCCTTCGTCGTTGATGGTCGAGGTGCCATCCTCGTTGAAATAGCCGCCCTTGCCGGCTGCGATATTCATGAACATGTGCATGCCGTTGAAGGCGCCCGGACCGCCGCGCAGGCAGTAGCCATATTTGCCCGGTATTGCCGARATCTTCTTGGAGTCGGCGATGAAATCGTCGAGCGTCGCCGGCGGCCCGTCTAGGCCGGCTTCCTTGAACAGCTTCTTGTTCCAGAACAGCGCGTTCACGTAGTAGCCGTACGGGATCATGAACTGCGTGTTGTTGACGGTCGAGCCGAACTGCTTGGCGCGCTCGCCGAGCGTCTTGGCGTCGTCCCACTTGGCCATGTAGGGGCCGAGATCCTCGAGCTGGGCATTGTTGGCATAGAGGCCCATCCAGCGTTCCGGCATCTCGACCACATCGGGCGTATCGCCGGCCTGCACCATGGTCAGGAATTTTTCGAAGGCCTGGCCCCAGGGCAGCGAGATCAGCTCGACCTTGACGCCGGGATTGGCGGTTTCGAATTCGGCGATCTGTTTCTTCAGGAATTCGGTGCGCGGCGGGCTGGTGATGACTTCGACCATCTTAAGGGTCGAATCGGCCACAGCACTTCCGGCGGAAATCRCCAGCCCCGCAACGGTGGCAAGCATGACGGTCAGTTTTTTCATGTTCAAGACTCCCATTTTGAACCCGCTTGTTATTTTCTGGCTTTTTCGAAGGCCTGGGCGACGTCCGCCCACAGGTCTTCGACACTTTCCAATCCGACATTGAAGCGGATGGTTCGGGGGCTGACGCCGAAGCGCGCCATCGAATTTAGGCCCGGCGTCTGCTCGAGCGACGCCTTGGCAGGCACGACCAGGCTCTCATGCCCGCCCCAGCTGACGCCGAGGCGGAAATAGTTGAGCGCGTCGACGAAGACGGGGATGTCGATATCGTCCGTCACCTCGAAGGAGAACAGCCCGGCATAGCCGGCCAGCGTCGCCTTGCCGGGATGGTTCGAATAGGCAGGATGGTTGACGCGCTCAACATTGGCATGCGCCTTCAGCCGCTCGGCGAGGGTCAGGCCGCTTTTCATGTGGTGCGGCAGGCGCAGCGGCAGCGTGCGCAAGCCGCGCAGGAGCAGCCAGGCCTCGAACGGCGACAGCTTGCCGCCGAGATAGGAATAGGTCTGCTCGTTGATATGCTTGATATGGGCGGCAGATCCGGCCACGACGCCGGCCACGGTGTCGCTGTGGCCACCGAGATATTTCGAGGCCGAGTGCAGCACCAGGTCGACGCCGTGGGTGATCGGCTTCTGGAACACCGGCGTTGCCCAGGAATTGTCGATGCTGGTGATGATGCCCTGCTCCTTCGCCAACCGCGTCAGATGCGCGATGTCCTGGAGCTCGAACATCATCGAGGTCGGGCTTTCCAGGTAGAGCAGCTTGGCGCCGGGAAGTGCCGCCGCGACCGCGTCCGGGTCGGAGCCATCGACGTAATCGACTTTGATGTTGAGCCGGGGCAAGAGCCGCTCGAACAGCCGGTAGGCATCGCCGTAGCAATTGCGCACCGCCACGATGCGCTCGCCGGCACCGACGAAAGCAAGCACGGTGGCGCTAATCGCCGCCATGCCGCTGGAAAAGCCGCGCGCGGCCTCAGCGCCCTCGAGCGCCGCTACCCGCGCCTCGAACTCCATCACCGTCGGATTGTCGCCGCGCGAATAGATAGGCTGCTTTCGTTTGCCGGCGAAAGTGTCGGCCATCTCGGCATAGTTGGCAAAGGTGAACAGCGAGGTCTGGTAGATCGGCGGCACCACCGCGCCGCCCGGGAATGGCTCGTCATGCGCCAGCAGCGTTGCCGCCTCGGCGAGATAATCGTGGTCGAAACCGGATGGCTGCTCGTTCATGTCTGGCTCGAAAGTTTGAGTTTGGCCGCACCGCGCTTCAGATCGTCCTCGACGGTGGCGATCAGCTTGAGCGCCTCGGCGCGGGCGCCTTGCGGGTCACGCGCGGCGATGCATTCGTAGATGGTGCGGTGATAGGGAAAGCTGGCATGGCCGAAGTCGCGCACGCCGAGCGGATGCTCCCAAAAGCGATGGAACAACTCGTGCATGGCGGCGATGATCTGCTCGAACAGCGGATTGCCGGAGACCCGGTAGATCGCCTGGTGGAACTCCCAGTCCTCTTCCGACGACATGCCGTCGCGCGTGCGAAACGCCTGCTCCATGATGTCGAGCTTGCGCGCGATCTCGGCAATGTCGGTCTGGCTTGCACGCTCGGCACAGAGTGCGGCGGCCTCCGCTTCCAGCGCGCGGCGGATTTCCAGCGTCTGCATCAGGCTGGTGAAATCGTTTCCCCCCGCCAGCGTCAGCGGCATATGCAGCATGCCGGGTGAAACGGCCGCCTTGAGGTAGGTTCCGCTGCCCTGCCGGCGCTCGACCAGACCGAGCCCTTCCCAGCGCGTCAGCGCCTCACGCACCGTGTTGCGGCTGACCTTCAGCCGTTCGGCCAGAATACGCTCTGTCGGAAGTCGCTCGCCGGGCTGCAAGGCTTCGGCGCGAACAAACCCAACCAACGCCTTCAGCACGGCGTCATCGCGCGCCGTCGTCTGAATGGGTGGCAGGCTGTTCTGGTCCACGCTCTCTCCAAGTGGTCCAATGGTCCAACCAATTTCTGCATGGATAGAAGCTCCTGTCAATCGGTTGTCAGCAGTCCGCGCCGCCACAAGCGGCGACGCGATGCATTCAGGAGGTATTTCGGGAGGTGGCGCCTACTTTATTGTGGCTGGGGCGCCACGGCAGGCGGTCCGAACCAGGCGGTCAGCGCCTCGGCAAGCCCAAGACGGGTTCCGTCCCCTACCCAGGCCACATAGCCGTCAGGCCGGATCAACACCGCGGTCGGAGCGGCAACGGGACCAAGGACCGGAAGCTCCCACGGACCGGAATATGTGGCGTCGATCTGCTGGACCCGTTCCCCCCACGGTGTGATGTCGAAGCCGCCTGGCTGACCGAAGTTCAGCATGACCGGCCGGGCATCATGCAGCAGGGCAAAGACTCTCAGCGGGCCGTTGGCAGTGAGCAGGTCGAGGTCGGGCATCCGCCGGCCGAGCAGAGGATGCCCCTCGCCGAGATTGTAGTGAACGCCCAGACCGGACATCTCGCCGGCCATTCGTCTGCGCGGTTCGTCCATCCCGAACAGTTCGGCAACGATGTCGCCCATCGCCTTGCCGCGGTCGTCCATACGCCGAAGCGCAACCTGTGCCATCGTGTTCTGCAAGACACGGGCGGCGACCGGGTGGCGCTCAGCCTGGTAGGTATCGAGGAGGCTCTCAGGTGAGATCCGCTTGACCACCTGCGCCAGCTTCCAGCCGAGGTTGACCGCATCCTGTACGCCGATGTTGAGACCCTGCCCGCCCATCGGGGGATGGATGTGCGCGGCATCGCCCGCCAGCAGGACGCGTCTGTCACGATAGGTCGCGGCTTGCCGCGTCATGTCGGTAAATCGTGAGAGCCAAGTCGGACTGTGGACTCCATAGTCGGTCCCATAGATGGCAACCAGCGCCTCGCTGAGATCGCGAAGCGTGGGTTCTCCACCGGTCTCCAGTCGCGGTTCTGTCAGCACGACGCCGACTGTCCCACCCTCTCCGGTCTTGCCCAAAGCGTGGATACCGGAGTCCGTCCTCCGGAAGCCGAATGGCGGCTCCTCAGACATCTCGACCTCGGCGATCATCCAGCTCATCGTCGGATCCCATCCGGCGAATTCGATGCCGGCTGCTTTTCGGATGAGGCTTCGCCCTCCGTCACAGCCCACCAGATAATGTGTCTTCATACGTTGGCCATCGGCCAACTCGATGATGACCCGGCTGTCGTCTTGCGCCAACGCCGCGACCTCCTGTCCGCGATAGATCGGCACTTTCAACTCGTCGACCCGACCGGCCAATATGCGTTCAATGTGGTTTTGACGCAGCCCGAGCAGGCAGTTGTGCCGCGTTGGAAAGTCGCTGATGTCCAGCCGGATCATGTGGAAGCCCA
Source organism: Mesorhizobium sp. P5_C1 (assembly GCF_054049815.1). NCBI lineage: Bacteria > Pseudomonadati > Pseudomonadota > Alphaproteobacteria > Hyphomicrobiales > Phyllobacteriaceae > Mesorhizobium > Mesorhizobium sp. P5_C1. Next base: position 4,130 of record NZ_JBFULQ010000307.1, read on the forward strand.
CGACCTGAAAGCGTTGTCCTTGCGACAAAAACCGGTCGGCGATCCCACGCTGATCCAGAACTTCGATCGTGCGTGCATGCAGGCCGCCCGCACGCAAGCCAACAAGCTCCTGGTTGGGACGCCGTTCGACAATGGCAACGTCGACACCCGCCAGCGCGAGTTCAGCTGCCAGCAGCAACCCTGTCGGGCCACCTCCGGCAATCACCACCGCATGATCGGTCATTACAGCCATTATCGCACTCTCCGTTCCGTACCCTTGGGTTAGGCCGACGGTTTTACGGGAGGAGCCGGGTCTTGCCGCAAGCCCCTTGTGCGCCATATGTATGAACTGGAGAGGTAGCCCTCCCTCAGAGGCCAGCCACCAACAAAGCCTCTCGCGCAATGACAGGGCGCGCCATATGGCTATCGCCGCTGATCACAGGATCCGGATTTTTCACACGCAAAAAGCAGAGTCATCCGTGCCTTGGCACGGAGCTCCGATGTTCTGTTTGGAGAAGGGGGCCGGTCGGCGTTTGGCAGCGGTACGAGGAGGCCACTATGCGCCAGCGCCGGCCGGCCGACCCCACGGACCCAGGAGATGCGGCGGACCTGAGCATCATGGGGTATTTCTAGGGATCGAGCCGGCTGACTACCCTCGTGCCGGCTTCGTCTTGGCCTGCACACTTGCGCAAGAGTTTATGAAAATCAACCATTTCTTAACCAAGGCTCGCGAATCGCTTGGATTAAGGTAAACGGGTAACCCTATCGGCTTGACTGGAAAATCGGGCCTTTGCGGGTTACGCCGCCTTGGCGACGACGCGGTTGCGGCCGCCGCTCTTGGCTTCGTAGAGAGCGAGGTCGGCACGTTTCATCAGCGCCGCCACCGTGTCCACCCCCTTCAGCACCGACGACACGCCGACACTGACGGTGACTTCGGTCGTCTTGCCGTCCGGGCCGATGGCAAAAGGCGCCTGGGCAATTTCGGCGCGAATGCGTTCGGCCACCCTTTCGGCCACCGTGCCGTCAGTGTCCGGCATGACCACGACGAACTCCTCGCCACCAAAGCGGCAGGCAAGGTCGATGCCCCGGACATTCTTGCGCAGCCGTCGCGCGAATTCCCGCAACACATCGTCGCCGCCGTCATGGCCGTGCGCGTCGTTGATCGACTTGAAACGATCGAGGTCGGTGATCATCACCGACAGCGGCCGCCGCCGCGCCACGGCGCGATCGAACAGCGTCTGCAGATGGCTGTCGAGGTAGCGGCGGTTGTGCAGTCCGGTCAGCCCGTCGGTCACCGCCATTTCGATGGTTTGGGTGACGCTGGCGCGCAGCTGGTCGTTGTAGCGCTTGCGGCGCACCTGGGTGCGCAGCCGCGCTGTCAGTTCTTGCTGGTCGATCGGCCGTATCAGATAGTCGTTGATGCCGAGCTCCAGGCCACGAATGATGCGCTCGTCCTCGCCCGCCTCCGCCAGCAGGATGATCGGAACGAAACGGGTGCGGTCGAGCGAGCGCAACTGCGAACAGAGCCGGAGCGGATCGAAATCCGCAAAGGCCGTAGAGATCATCACGCATTCGTAGGGCGTCTCGGCGGCCTGGAAGAAGCCGGCATGCGGATCGCTGGTGACGTCGACGTCGGCACGGTCGCGCAGCATCTTCTGGATGCGCTCGACCGAGGATTTGCGCTCGTCGATCAAAAGCACTTTCGGCGTCGTGTCCTCGGAGGCGAAATTGCGGCTCAGCAATTCTTCGATACCAATGTTGCGCGTCGTCGAGGCGCGCAGCCGCAACTCGTCGGTCAGCGACTTCAGCCGGACCAGGCTCTTGACGCGCGTCATCAGTTGCAGGTCGTTGACCGGTTTGGTCAGGAAATCATCGGCGCCAGCTTCGAGCCCGCGCACGCGGTCGGAAACCTGGTCGAGCGCGGTGATCATCACCACCGGAATGTGCGACGTCGCCGGGTCGCTCTTCAGCCGTCGGCAGACTTCGAACCCGTCCATGTCGGGCATCATCACGTCGAGCAGCACGACATCGACCTTGCCATTCTCGCAGGTCTCGATGGCGTCCGGCCCGTTGGTGGCGGTCAACACCTCGAAATATTCGGCCAGCAGCCGGACCTCCAGCAGCCGCACATTGGCAGGGATGTCGTCGACGACGAGGATCCGTGCAGTCATGTCACAAGGCTCCGGCTTGGCTGGAAGGGCGCATCACGCATCGCCCAGATAGGATTTGATGGTTTCGATGAAACGCGGCACCGAGATCGGCTTGGAGATATAGGCTTCGCAGCCACCCTGGCGGATGCGTTCCTCGTCGCCTTTCATCGCGAAGGCGGTCACCGCGATGACCGGGATGACGTGCAACTCGTCATCCTCCTTCAGCCATTTGGTCACCTCCAGCCCCGACACTTCAGGCAACTGGATGTCCATCAGGATGAGATCCGGCCGGTGCTTGCGCGCCAGATCGAGCGCTTCCAGGCCGTTGCGGGTGCGCACGGTCTCGTAACCGCTTGCTTCGATGAGGTCCCGAAAGAGCTTCATATTGAGCTCATTGTCCTCGACGATCATGACCTTCTTCGGCATCGATATCCCGTCCCGGCCGTCCTTCCGCTCGAAGGCAGCCGTCATGCGTCCATCTGAAAGACGCACCAAACCCTGCGTCACTC
>NZ_JBFULQ010000308.1:0-6744 GCF_054049815.1 Mesorhizobium sp. P5_C1
CCCCTCTGTCCTGCCGGACATCTCCCCCACAAGGAGGGAGATTGGCAGCTTGGGCGCCGGCGCTCTTCCTGCGACATCCGCGATTAGCAAAGGCCGTGTGGTGGCGGCCGATCTCCCCCCTTGAGGGGGAGATGTCCGGCAGGACAGAGGGGACGCCACAGGGCGCTACCTTTGAGCCGTGTACTGGCCACCCACATCAGCCTGCCAGTTTCTTGCTCATATAGACCGTCACCCCGTTCATGAACGGCTCCTCCCGGTCGATTGTGTAGCCATGCTTTTTGTAGAGCGACACGTTGGCCTCGAAGGCGCCGTTGGTCAGCAGGCGAAGCGCGGGGCGGCCGGCTTCAGTCGCCCTCCGCTCGGCATGCTCCAGCAAAAGCCGGCCGATGCCCCTGCCCTGCGCCCGCGGTGCGACGCAGACATTCTCGATCCAGAGATGGTCGTCGGCCAGGATCGTTTCGATCATCCCGACAATGCCGTCCTCCTCGACGGCAAGATCGAACGGATGCTCGGCGACGGCCTTGTCGTAATCGGCGCGCATCGGCAGCGGCTCGCGGCCGATCACCGGCACCCATTTGGCATAGGCGGCGCGCACGATATCCCTGATCGCGGTGGCGTCCGCCGGCTCGGCCGGCCGAAGCCGGATGGAAGAATTGATGGTCATGAAAATGCTCCAGGGCATGAAAAAACCCGCCGGCGGATGTCGCGGGCGGGCTGGAAACGAACGAACCGGATCTATCGTGCCGGTCTTTGTCGTCGCGCAATCAGCTTGCCGCTCCGCACTGTGCAGGGGCGGCGTCGCTTGGTGTTGGCGGGCGCAAAGACGAACATGGGGGTCAAGCTGGAGCAGGAAGCGCGCCGCTGTCAAGACGGCCGCTCAATCGGCAATGTCTCACGTCATGGAATCCCTGTATGCCTTGCGGCAACGGCAATTGATCGATGGACAAGGGATGACGGGGACGCTGAGCAAAGCGGTGCGGATGGTCGCCATCCTGAACCTTGGCTATTTCGGCATCGAGTTTGCCGTGGCCGTTTGGATCAGATCGGTATCGCTGTTCGCGGACAGCATCGATTTTCTGGAGGACGCATCCGTCAACCTGCTGATCATGGTCGCGCTGGGCTGGACTATCCGCAATCGAGCGCGGCTCGGGATGGCGCTGGCGGGCGTACTTCTGATCCCGGCTTTGGCGACCCTTTGGACCGCTTGGGAGAAATTCAACGTTCCAATCCCGCCAGCGCCCGTTCCGCTGACGCTTACCGCGGCCGGCGCGATCCTCGTCAACCTGACATGCGCGCTCTTGCTCGCTCGCTATCGCCATCACAGCGGCAGTCTTACCCATGCGGCCTTCCTGTCGGCCCGCAACGATGTCCTGGCGAATGTCTCGATCATTGCTGCCGGCCTGGTCACGGCCTTCGTGTGGAACTCAGCCTGGCCAGATATCATCGTTGGCCTCGCAATCGCAGTCATGAATGCGGACGCCGCCCGCGAGGTCTTCACGGCTGCAAGACGCGAGTTCGCGCAAAGCCATATTTCAAGCTGAGGCACTGCGCCTTCAATACTCCTGCGCCGTCGGCCGGAACAGGATCTCGTTGATGTCGACCTCGTCCGGCTGGCTCATGGCGAACACCACTGTCCTGGCGAAGGAATCGGCAGGGATGGCCACCCGGTCGTAGAGTGCGCGCACGCCTTCGGCGACATCGGGTTCGGTGACGCTGTCGGGCAATTCGGTCGCCACGGCACCCGGCGAGATGATGGTGGTGCGGATGTTGTAGGGTTTTACCTCCTGCCGCAGGCCCTCCGAGATGATGCGCACCGCGTGCTTGGTCGCGGAATAGACAGCGCCGCCCGGCCCCACCTTGTGGCCGGCGACCGACGAGACGTTGATGATATGGCCGCTCTTCTGCGTCTTCATGTGGGGGAGCGCCGCGGCTATGCCGTAGAGCACGCCCTTGATGTTGACGTCGATCATCCGGTCCCAGTCCTCGACCTTGCCGCGTTCCAGCGGCGAGTGCGGCATCAGGCCGGCATTGTTGACGATGACGTCGACGCGGCCATGAGTTTCGACCGCATGGTCGACAAGCCGCCGGACCTGGCCGACATCGGTGACGTCGGTCGCCAGGATGGCGTCTTTGCCCAGCAACAGCCCTGCCGCCAGCGCCTCGAGCCGGTCGAGGCGTCGTGCGCCCAGCACCAGCTTTGCGCCCTCCTTGGCCAGAAGCCGCGCGGCGGCCTCACCGAGCCCGCTGCTGGCGCCGGTGATGACTACCACCTTGCCCTTGATGTTCTCTGTCATGGGATTTTCCTTCCGCTTCAGCGATCGATCCTCGCCGCTTGTTGTGGTGAATAGCGCTCTCCCTGCACGGCAATCGCCGAGACCGCGTTCTCGATGTCGCGAAGATCGTCCACGCTGAGCACAACGGCGGCCGATCCGATGTTCTCCTCGAGGCGATTGAGCTTCGTGGTGCCGGGGATCGGGACGATCCATGGCTTGCGAGCCAGCAACCAGGCGAGCGCGACCTGTGCCGGGGTCACCTTCTTCCCGGCTGCGATCTTGACGATCGCATCGACCAGCGCCTGGTTCGCCTTGCGGGCCTCCTCTGCAAAACGCGGAACCGTGTTTCGGAAGTCGCTGCTGTCGAACGTCGTGCTGGCGTCGATGGCGCCGGTGAGGAAGCCCTTGCCCAGCGGGCTGAAGGGCACGAAGCCGATCCCCAGTTCTTCCAGGACCGGCAGGATCGCCTCCTCGGGTTCACGCCACCACAGCGAGTATTCGCTCTGCAATGCCGTGACCGGCTGCACCGCATGCGCACGACGGATGGTGCGCACGCCCGCTTCCGAGAGGCCGAAATGCTTCACCTTGCCTTGGCTGATCAAGTCCTTCACCGCGCCGGCCACCTCTTCGATAGGCACGACCGGATCGACGCGGTGCTGGTAGAGGAGGTCGATATGGTCGGTCCTAAGCCGCTTTAGCGACGCCTCGACGACCTCGCGAATATGCCCCGGCCGGCTGTCCATGCCGTCGTGTCCGGCTGTACCGGCAATGTCGATGCCGAACTTGGTGGCAATCACCACCTGGTCGCGGATCGGCTGCAGCGCCTCGCCGACGACCTCCTCGTTCTTGAACGGGCCATAGACCTCCGCGGTGTCGAAGAAGGTGACGCCGCGCTCGAACGCGGAGCGGATCAGGCGGACAGCATCCGGCGTGTCCATCGGTTGCCCGTATGAATGGCTCATCCCCATGCAGCCCAGCCCGATGGCCGAGACTTCGAGGCCACCCTGGCCCAGTTTGCGCTTTTGCATCTCAGTTCTCCTTCATGTCTTCGCTAGGATTCTGACGGTCGCGGCGCGGGCGCGCGCGCTGATCATCGGGGCGAGGTATGGGCTCGCCGCATATTTCGCCCGGTAGGCATCGTCGATGCGGTCGTTGACCGGCCCTTCGACTGCTTCGAAGGTGACATCCCTGGTCATGCCGGCGGCGGTGATCCGACCGGCCTTCTGCTTGATCGCAGCCTGGTACCAACGCGACTTCTGGCCGTTGTAGCCGCGCACATAGAGTTCGCCTTCGGTCACCACCGACCAGATCCAGGTCGGCGTGCCAAAGGTCACGCGATCATCGCGCAGCGGCGCGATGTGCAGATCGTCGGTCGCGGCGATCCTGCCGAGTTCGTCCTTCGGCCACGTCATTTGTCACCTACCATACTGCGCGTCGCCGACGTGCTCCATCCAGTCGACGGCCTTGCCGTCCAGCGCTTCCTGGACGGCGATGTGGGTCATGGCTGTGGTCGGTGCCGCGCCATGCCAGTGCTTCTCGCCCGGCTCGAAGCGAACAACGTCGCCCGGCCGGATGTCTTCGACCGGGCTGCCCTCGCGCTGCACGCGGCCGCAGCCGGCGGTGACGATCAGCGTCTGGCCGAGCGGATGGGTGTGCCAGGCGGTGCGCGCGCCGGGCTCGAAGGTAACGGCGTTGCCGGCCGCACGCGCCGGCGCGATGGCTTGAAACAGCGGATCGATGCGCACCGTGCCGGTGAACCAGTCGCCCGGCCCCTTGCCCGAGGCTTGAGAGCCGCTTCGATTGATATCCATGGGTTTTATCCCTTCTCGACGCGGCGCCAGACACGGCCGCCGGCCTCGGAGCCGCCGCCTTTGGGCCGCCCGATTGCGATGATGCCTATTTAAGGCCTGCGATTGATCGCGATTAGCTGCTATATCCGGCATGTACTTATGAGAAGGGCTCATGAATGCCGCGCGACAATCTGAACGAGCTGACCGCCTTCCTCGCCGTCGCGCGTGAGCGGAGCTTCACCCGAGCGGCAGCCAGGCTGGGCGTCTCGCAATCGGCGCTCAGCCACACATTGCGGGCGCTGGAGGAGCGGCTGGGCGTGCGGCTCCTGACCCGCACAACGCGCAGCGTATCGCCGACCGAGGCGGGCGAGCGCCTGGCTCGCAGCATCGGGCCGAGGCTCGACGAGATCGAGATGGAACTCGCCGCCTTGAGCGCATTGCGCGAAAAGCCCGCCGGCACCATCCGCATCACCTCCGGCGAGCACGCCGCCGATGCGGTCCTGTGGCCGGCGATCGCCAGGCTGCTGCCCGACTATCCCGACATCAGGATCGAGATCATCGTCGATTACGGCCTGACCGACATCGTCGCCGAGCGCTACGACGCCGGCGTGCGGCTTGGCGAACAGGTGGCGCGCGACATGATCGCGGTGCGCATCGGCCCCGACATGCGCATGGCGGTGGTCGGCGCGCCGGCCTACTTCGCCGCCCGGCCAAAGCCGCGCGCGCCGCAGGACCTGACCACCCACAATTGCATCAATCTGCGGCTACCGACCTATGGCGGGCTCTATGCCTGGGAATTCGAGAAGGCGGATCGCGAACTGAAGGTGCGGGTCGAGGGCCAGCTGGTGTTCAACACTGCCGCGCTGCGGTTGAATGCCGTGCTTGCCGGCTTGGGTCTTGCCTATTTGCCCGAGGACCAGGTGACGACCGATCTGGCCGACGGCCGACTGGTGCGGGTGCTGGCCGACTGGTGCCCGCCCTTCCCCGGCTACCACCTCTATTACCCCAGCCGGCGACAGGCGACGCCGGCCTTCTCGCTGCTGGTCGATGCCTTGCGCTACCGCGGCTAGATGGAGTTGACGAAAGTATCTGGTGGAAGACGAGCGGCCGAGCAACGACCTCGGCATGTTCTAACTTATGTCACCTAAAAGTGCGCAGTGGCTTTGGGCCCAATTCAGGAACCGGCCTCCTCGAAATATTTGGCCTTCAGCCATGTGTTCGACGGTCCGCTCCTGTAGCGGCTGTCGGTGCGCTTCGAGATGATGATCTCAAGCTTGTCGATGGCGCGGAAGATCGCCAGCGCATTGCCCTCGAAATGCTCGCTGTACTGGATCTTGCCGAGACCGTGCTCGACCAGTTGCCACAGCGCCTGCTTGCGCTGCAGCAGGGGCAAGGACGTTAGATTGCGACCGTTGAGATGGAGGATGTCGAACGCGACGAACACCAGCCGGCTCGGTTCGTTCCAGATAGCCGCTTCCAGCGCAGGGCAATCGGAAGCGCCCTGCTCGCCCGGCACAATGACCTCGCCGTCGATAATGGCAGACCGGCATGGCAGCTCGGCGGCCAGCGCGATGGGCCAGTATTTCGTGGTCCAGTCTCGGCCGTTCTTGCTGTAGAGACGCACGCCGCCTTTATCGATGATGATCTGCGTTCGGTACCCGTCAAGCTTGACCTCGTGGACCCATCCCTCACCTTCGGGCGGCCGCTCGACCAGAGTCGGGATCTGCGGCGGAATAAATTCCAGCCGGCCGCCGATGACCTTGGCACGCTTACTCAATGACGCCACCTTTGACCGAGCAACGGCGGCTGATCGGCACAGGCAGCCCGACATCCTCCCAACCTGGACGCCTGCCGCCTGTGCCGAGCCCCCGCCGAGCATTGCCAGCATCTGCGCACGGGGCCGGATTGTCGTTAGCTTCGCATCCAAAAATTTATCCTGGCGTACATATCGCACGCGGTGCGGCGCTCTTGCACCATCACCGACTGGCCTGTCCTATCCAGGATTGCAGCCAACCCACGCAGTCCCCTGTCAAATTTCGGGCGACCCTGGTTTAGTCCATCAAAAGGACCAGGGCGGGATGCAGCTTCTTGAGGTTCGGCAATGATTTCGATTGCCAGGGTATGTCGGGCGTTCCACGCACGACGAGCCGAACTTCGGGATGCTTGCGCACCTCGATGGTAAATTTCGCCAGCAGGTTGATGCCGGAAGAGTTGAGAAAGTGGAGGTCCTTCAAGTTGAGCGTAATGGACGGGGGATTTGCGGCAAGAACACTGGTCGCCAAAGCCGTGACAGGCGCACCGGCTTCGGAACTTGCAAGCCGCATGGCGCCGTCGAAGAAAATTTCGCTTCCTTCGATCCACACGCGGTAGTCGTCTGTCTTGATTTCCATGGCCTTGCTTCGTGACCTAGTTGTGAGTTTGCGAGATCGGAATGGAGGCATATGTCTCCAGGCAAATCCGATCGGTTTCGTCGACGGAGCTGAATATCCAGGCCAGGCGTGCGCCATAGTCGCTCATCAACGTCAGCAATCCGAGTCCGGAGCCTGTCACGTCGGGGTTGGCAGCATTCGCTTCAATTCGCTGTATCAGCAGGTCTCTGGGGTCCCCAACCGTGATGTCCGCCAGGAGACTTTGGAACTCGGACGCGTCTTCACCATCGAGGTCATTCGACACCTTGAGCT
>NZ_JBFULQ010000309.1:0-6722 GCF_054049815.1 Mesorhizobium sp. P5_C1
TATTACGACCTCGGCATCGAGCACCGTGACGCCACCAACGACCAGGTGACCATCGATTCGGCCAACGCCATCAAGAAATACGGCGTCGGCGTGAAATGCGCGACGATCACGCCCGACGAGCAGCGCGTCGAGGAATTCAAGCTGAAGAAGATGTGGAAGTCGCCGAACGGCACCATCCGCAACATCCTCGGCGGCACCATCTTCCGCGAGCCGATCATCATGAAGAACGTGCCGCGCCTGGTGCCGGGCTGGACCAAGCCTATCATCGTCGGCCGTCACGCCTTCGGCGACCAGTACCGCGCCACCGATTTCCGCTTTCCCGGCAAGGGCAAGCTGACGATCAAGTTCGTCGGCGAGGACGGCAAGGTCATCGAGCACGATGTCTACGATGCGCCGGGCGCCGGCGTCGCCATGGCCATGTACAATCTCGACGATTCCATCCGCGAATTCGCCCGTGCTTCGCTGAACTACGGCCTGCTGCGCAACTATCCGGTCTATCTCTCGACCAAGAACACCATCCTCAAGRCCTATGACGGGCGCTTCAAGGACATCTTCCAGGAAGTCTACGAGGCCGAGTTCGAGGCCGAGTTCAAGTCGAAGAAGCTGTGGTACGAGCACCGGCTGATCGACGACATGGTGGCGTCCAGCCTGAAATGGTCCGGCGGCTATGTCTGGGCCTGCAAGAACTATGACGGCGACGTCCAGTCCGATACCGTTGCGCAAGGGTTCGGTTCGCTCGGCCTGATGACCTCGGTGCTGATGACACCGGATGGCAAGACGGTGGAAGCCGAAGCCGCGCACGGCACCGTCACCCGCCACTACCGGCAACACCAGAAGGGCGAGGAGACCTCGACCAATTCAATCGCCTCGATCTTTGCCTGGACGCGCGGCCTCGCGCACCGCGCCAAGCTCGACGACAATGCCGAACTGAAGCGCTTTGCCGAGACACTGGAAAAGGTCTGCATCCAGACGGTCGAGAGCGGTTTCATGACCAAGGACCTGTCGCTGCTGATCGGCCCCGACCAGCCCTGGCTCTCGACCACCGGCTTCCTCGACAAGATCGACGAGAACCTGCAGAAGGCGATGGCCTGACCAGGCAAGACCCGGGAGGGGTATATGGGCAAGCCCGTCGTCTACGGCGCGGACTACAGCGTCTATGTGCGCATCGTGAGGCTCGTGCTCGAGGAGAAAGGCATCGACTACGGGCTTGTGCCGGTCGATGTCTTTGCCGCCGAGGGTATTCCCGCCTGGTATTTCGAACATCACCCGTTCGGCCGCATTCCGGCCTTCGAGCATGACGGGTTTCGCCTTTTCGAGACGAGCGCGATTCCAGGCTATGTCGACGAAGCCTTTGACGGGCCGGCGCTGCAGCCGAAGGATCCGCGCGGCCATGCGCGGATGAACCAGTTCATCGGCATGCTCGACGCCTATGCCTATCGGTCGATGGTCTGGGATGTCGCCGTCGAACGGTTGGAGAAGGAGGCGCCCGACGAGGCACTGATCGCCAAAGGGCTTTCGCAGGCGAGCAAGGCGCTTCAGACGCTCTCCTCACTGAAAGCGCCGGGTCCATGGTTGCTTGGCGACCAGCTGACGCTGGCCGATCTGCATGCGGCGCCGATCATCGGCTATTTCGTCAAGGTCGCCGAGGGGCAAAAGCTGCTCGCGGAGTTCCCCGAGATCCAGGCGTGGTGGGACCGGATCGCTGCCCGTCCAAGCTTTGCCGCGAGCGGTCCTGCGGCCTGATCAGCCTGCGCCCGTTGTTCAATCCGGCCCGCCGTTCATTCCGGAAGATAGATTTCCGCCTTCATGAAGGTCTTGGCGCGACCCAGGATCAGCACGCGATCGTCGGCCAGGTCACACAAGAGATGCCCGCCACGCTGTGAGCACTGGAAGGCCGACAGGTGGGTCTTGCCGAGTTTTTCAGCCCAGTACGGCACCAGCGTCGCATGAATTGAGCCGGTCACCGGATCCTCGGGGATGCCGGCTCCGGGAACGAAATAGCGGGAGACGAAATCATGCGTTTGGCCGTGCGCGGTAATGACAAGGCCGAGCGGGTGAAAAGCTTCGATCCTGAGCAGGTCGGGAACGAAGGACCGGACGGATTGCTCGTCGGCAAGCTCGACGAACAAGGTTCTCAAAATTGCGAAAGCCCGCAACCGGATGCGGCGACAATATCTCCCGCAGCGCCAGCATGGTTTCGCAATCGACAGGCTGCGGCGGGAAGCATGGCAGATCGAGCTGGTAGGCGCCTTGCCGCTGAGAGACCCGCAACTCGCCCACTCGCGTGGCAAAGGCCATGTCATCGGCCACATCGTGTTGCGAGGCCAGCACATGGGCGGTCGCCAGGGTGGCGTGTCCGCAGAAGTCGACTTCATGAACCGGTGTGAACCAGCGCAAGTCCCAGCCCTTGCCGTTCGGCCGAGCCAAGGCGGTTTCGGCAAGATTGTTCTCGTTTGCGATGGCCTGCATCACCTCGTCCGCCAGCCAGTCCTGCAAGATGAGGACGGCAGCGGGGTTGCCCTGAAAGGCGCGCTCGGCAAAGGCATCGACCTGGTACATGGTCAGCGTCGGCACATCATCCTCCAAAAAGACTGATCGCCGGCCGGGCGACCATCAGCCAAACGATGGCAAGCACGGCAGCGAAAGCCGGAAAGCCGCAAGCAAACCAGATGCGAAAAAGGCGCTTTTCCTCGACGGGCAGCGGTCGATTTTCGACGGCCGCCTGTCGCGCCAGATTTCGTATCCGAATCTGGATCCAGACCACCGGCAGCCAGAACAGACCCGTCACGACATAAAGCAGCAGCGACAGTACAATCCAGCCCTCGGACAGCGGCCACCCCAATGCCCGAGCAAGCAACACGCCGGTGATCGGCTGCACGACGACCGCGGTTGCCGTGAATATGGTGTCGGCGATGACAACCGTGCCCGCGACATGGGCGACCAGCTCGGCGCGACCGGTGCGCTGCGCCATCAGCATGAAGAAGGCGATCCCGGCGCCGGTGCCAAAGAGAACCGTGGCGCCAATGACATGCGTCCAGCGCAGTATGTCGGCCCAGAGGTTCATCTCTCGTCGAGGACCGCCAGCGCCACAAGCACCAGGCACAGCATCGGGATCGTCTTGACCAGCGGCCCCAGCGGCGCGAGCCATAGACCGGGAACGAGAAGCGTCGACGCCGCCAGATAAAACAGCGTGATGGCTATCATCGCCAGCAGCGCTGGCCGAGCAAAGGGCCGGACCAGAACCGCCGCGCCGGCCAGGATATCCGCAGCACTGCCGGCAAGAACCGACATGTCCGCCAATTTCGCCGACACGCCGCGTGAGACAAGAATGGAAGCGGCCTCGTCTTGCCGGATCAGGCCGATGATGCCCGAAGCAAGCCAGAACAGGGCCAGGCAGCCGAAGATGACAGGTTTTGCCAGCCAGAGGCGCGCGAACCATCGCTCCTGGACATGGGCCGGCATGGCGGCCAGCGTTGCTTCCAGCGGCTGCAGCGGATGGCCGCAAATCTGGTTCCATGGCCCGGCATTGCCGGTCACGCCACGCGCCAGCGCGGCAAGGGCTGCGCTGCGCAAAGGCGATCGCCAGCCAAGGAGGCCGAGGCCATCGGCGGTCACGGCAGCAAGACGGCCGACAATGGCCGGCACCGGTACGACCTTCGCCTGCGGCAGGCCAAGCCATGCCCGAAAGGCTAGGAGAACATCGGCGAGCGGTCTGGCTTGCGCCTCGACGAGATCGACGGCAGTACGGGGCGGCAGCGATCCGGCGACCGCGCGCGAGACCGCTTCAGCAACGTCGGTAACCGCCACGGTCTGGATCGGCTGGCGCGACATGACGGCAGGGATAAAAGCGGGGAAGGCCGCAAGGGCGCGCAAAAGGGCTGTCCCGCCATAGGCGGCGGGCGCGATCACCAAACCCGGGCGCAGGATCGTCCATTCCAGCGCAGAGCTTGCGACAGCCCTGTCGCCTTGCGCCTTGCTGTTGAAGAAAGCGTCGCTGGAGGAGAGGTCGGCGCCGATCGCGGAAATCTGGACAATACGGTGCACGCCGGCCTGTTCGCATGCCGCGACCAGCGCCACCACCGAATGCCGGTGGATGGCGTCGAGGCGATCGCGCGGGCCGTCCTGCAAGGCGCCCGCCGCATTGACGATTGCATCCATGCCGGTGACCACCGGCAGCCAGTGCTCAGCGGCAAGCAGCCGCGACATGTCGGCGGCGATCCAGCGCACCGCCGGCCAGCGCCGCTCGGCATCCACGACATTGCGACCAAGGCCGGCCACATGATGACCGTCGCGAAGCAAGCGGCCGACGACGGCTTCGCCGATCAGACCGTAGCCGCCAAGGACGAGCACCTTCATGCAGGGACTTTCAGGCTGCCTCCAGCGCCGCCTTGACCGCGGCGATCGCATCACTGGCTTTCGAGGCGTCCGGGCCACCGGCTTGCGCCATGTCGGGCCGCCCGCCGCCGCCCTGACCGCCCAATGCTGCGGAGGCCACGCGCACCAGATCGACCGCGCTGAAACGGCTTAGCAGATCATCAGTGACAGCGACCACGACGCTCGCCTTGTTGTCGTCGCCGGCGCCGACGAAGACGACGACGCCGGAACCGAGCGAACTCTTGCCGGCATCGGCCAGCGGCTTCAGATCCTTCGGCGAAACACCCGAAACTGCCTTGCCGAGGAAGCCGACGCCGGCGACAGTCTCGTTCTCCGACGGTGCACCCGCCGCGGCACCGCCGCCCAGCGCCAGTTTCTTGCGCGCTTCGCTCAGTTCCTTCTCGAGCTTCTTGCGCTCGTCGAGCAGCACCTCGACGCGCGCCGGCACGTCGGCCGGCGAGATCTTCAGCGTCGCGGCCACCGATTTCAAACGCCGGTCCTGCTCGTCGAGATGCTTGCGCGCGGCTTCGCCGGTCAAAGCCTCGATGCGGCGCACACCGGCGGCGACCGCACTATCCGACACGACACGCACCAGGCCGATATCGCCGGTCGCCCTGACATGCGTGCCACCGCAGAGCTCGACCGAATAGGGCCGGTTGGCCTTGGCGCCATGCAGGCCGGTGCCCATCGACACGACGCGCACTTCATCGCCGTACTTCTCGCCGAACAGCGCCATGGCGCCCTCGGCAATGGCATCGTCGACCGACATCAGGCGCGTGCTCACCGGGCCGTTCTGGACGACGATCTCGTTCGCCATGCGCTCGACCTCTTCGAGATCCTCGGGCGAAATCGGCTTGTTGTGCGAGATGTCGAAGCGCAGTCGTTCGGGCGCAACCAGCGAACCCTTCTGGGCGMCATGGCTACCCAGCACCTCGCGCAGCGCCTCATGGATCAGATGCGTCGCGGAATGGTTGGCACGCAGCCTGGAGCGGCGCGCATGATCAACCTTCAGCTCGACGACCGCGCCGGTCTTGACCGTGCCGCCGGCCACCTTGCCGATATGGACGAACAGGCCATCGGCCTTCTTCTGCGTATCGGAAATCTCGATCGAGAAGCCTTCGCCTGACATCACCCCGGTGTCGCCCATCTGGCCGCCGGACTCGGCATAGAACGGCGTCTGGTTGACGACCACGGCAACTGCCTCGCCCTTGCTTGCGCTGTCGACGGTCTTGCCGTCCCTGACCAGCGCCTGGATGAGGCCTTCCGCCTGCTCGGTCTCGTAACCGAGGAATTCGGTGGCGCCCGCCTTCTCGCGCACCGGGAACCAGATCGTCTCTGTGGCCGCGTCGCCGGAGCCTGCCCAGTGAGCCCGCGCCTCGGCCCTCTGCCGTTCCATGGCATTGGTGAAGCCGGCCAGATCGACCGAGATGCTGCGCTGGCGCAGCGCGTCCTGCGTCAGATCGAGCGGGAAGCCGTAGGTGTCGTAGAGCTTGAAGGCCGTCTCGCCATCCAGCATGTCGCCGGCGCCCAGTTTTTCCGTCGCCTCCGAAAGCAGGCCGAGGCCACGCACCAGCGTCTTGCGGAAACGCGTTTCCTCGAGCTTCAGGGTCTCGGTGATCAACTGCTCGCCGCGCACCAGTTCCGGATAGGCCTGGCCCATCTCGCGGACCAGGGCCGGCACCAGGCGCCACATCAAGGGATCGCGGGCACCGAGCAACTGCGCATGGCGCATGGCGCGGCGCATGATGCGGCGCAGGACATAGCCACGGCCTTCGTTCGACGGCAGCACACCGTCGGCGACCAGGAAAGACGACGAGCGCAGATGATCGGCGATGACGCGGAAGGACGCCACCGTCTCCTTGTCGGGACCGTGCCCGATGGCGGATGACGCCGCGTCGATCAGGTGACGGAACAGATCGGTCTCAAAGACGCTCTCCACCCCTTGCAGGATGGACGCCATGCGCTCCAGGCCCATGCCGGTGTCGATCGACGGGCGCGGCAGGTCGATGCGCTCCTCCTTCGTCACCTGTTCATACTGCATGAACACCAGGTTCCAGAATTCGAGGAATCGGTCGCCATCTTCCTCCGGGCTGCCGGGAGGGCCGCCCCAGATGTGTTCGCCGCGGTCGATGAAGATCTCCGAGCACGGCCCGCACGGTCCGGTGTCGCCCATCGCCCAGAAATTGTCCGAGGTCGCGATGCGAATGATGCGGTCGTCGGAAAACCCGGCGATCTTCTTCCAGAAGCCCGCCGCCTCGTCGTCCGTGTGATAGACCGTGACCAGAAGCTTGTCCTTGTTGAGCCCGAATTCCTTGGTGATCAGGTTCCAGGCAAGCTCGATGGCGCGC
>NZ_JBFULQ010000310.1:0-6661 GCF_054049815.1 Mesorhizobium sp. P5_C1
GAACAAGGAGGTCTACGGCCACCATCCGGGCGTGATCACCATCGCCGAGGAGTCGACCTCGTGGCCGAAGGTCTCGGCACCGGTGCATGAAGGCGGGCTGGGCTTCGGCTTCAAGTGGAACATGGGCTTCATGCACGACACGCTGGAGTATTTCTCCAAGGAGCCGATATTCCGCAAGCACCACCACAACGATCTCACCTTCGGCCTGACCTACGCCTTCTCGGAGAATTTCGTGCTGCCGCTCTCGCATGACGAGGTCGTGCACGGCAAAGGTACGCTGCTTGGCAAGATGGCCGGCGACGACTGGCAGAAATTCGCGACGCTGCGCGCCTACTACGCCTTCATGTGGGGGTATCCCGGCAAGAAGCTGCTGTTCATGGGGCAGGAGTTCGCGCAGCGCCGCGAATGGAGCGAGGCACGCGCGCTCGACTGGAACCTGCTTGAGTTCCGCCCGCATCGCGGCGTCTGGCAAACGGTGCGCGATCTCAACTATCTCTACCGTTCGCGCCCGGCGCTGCATGGCCGCGATTGCGAACCGGAAGGGTTTTCCTGGCTGATCGTCGACGACAGCCAGAATTCGGTTTTTGCCTGGCTGCGCAGTGCACCGGGCGGCAGCCCGGTGGCGGTCATCTCCAATTTCACGCCGGTGCCGCGCGACAATTATCGCGTGCCGTTGCCGACGGCCGGAAACTGGCGCGAAATCATCAACACCGACGCCGCGGAATATGGCGGTTCCGGCAAGGGCAATGGCGGCATGGTCGAGGCGCTGGCGGAGGGAGGCGGCATCTCGGCAACGATGCTTCTGCCGCCGCTGTCGACGATCATGCTCGAACTCGTTGCGGACTGACCCCCGAAACCGGGTAACATGTCGAGACTGAGTAACTTGGGAGGCTAGAAATGGCAGACTTGAAACGGACCCAGCCGCTGGCGCGCGATGCCATGGCCTATGTACTGGCCGGCGGCCGCGGCAGCCGCCTCAAGGAACTGACCGACCGACGCGCCAAGCCGGCCGTCTATTTCGGCGGCAAGACGCGCATCATCGACTTCGCGCTCTCCAACGCGCTCAATTCCGGCATTCGCCGCCTGGGCGTCGCCACCCAGTACAAGGCGCATTCGCTGATCCGTCATCTGCAGCGCGGCTGGAACTTCCTGCGACCCGAGCGAAACGAGAGTTTCGACATCCTGCCGGCCAGCCAGCGTGTTTCGGAAACGCAGTGGTATGAGGGCACGGCCGACGCGGTTTACCAGAACATCGACATCATCGAGGCTTACGGGCCCGAATACATGGTCATCCTCGCCGGCGACCACATCTACAAGATGGACTACGAGATGATGCTTCGCCAGCACGTCGACGCCAATGCCGACGTCACCGTTGGCTGCCTCGAAGTGCCGCGCATGGAAGCCGTCGGCTTCGGCGTCATGCATGTCGACGCCAAGGACAACATCATTGCCTTCGTCGAAAAGCCCGCCGATCCGCCCGGCATTCCCGACAGGCCGGAGTTCGCGCTGGCCTCGATGGGCATCTACGTCTTCAAGACCAAGTTCCTGATGGAGCAACTGCGCCGTGATGCGGCCGAGCCGGGCTCGAGCCGCGACTTCGGCAAGGACATCATTCCCTATATCGTCCAGCACGGTAAGGCGATCGCCCACCGCTTCGCCAAGTCCTGCGTCCGTTCGACCGCCGAGAACGAGGCCTACTGGCGCGATGTCGGAACGGTCGACGCCTATTGGGAAGCCAACATCGATTTGACCGACGTCACGCCGGAACTCGACCTCTACGATCGCGACTGGCCGATCTGGACCTATGCCGAATTGAAGCCGCCGGCAAAGTTCGTGCATGACGAGGATGGCYGCCGCGGCTCCGCCGTTTCCTCGCTGGTCTCGGGCGATTGCATCGTCTCGGGTGCCTCGCTGAAGAGAAGCCTGATCTTCACCGGTGCGCGCATCAATTCCTATTCGACGCTCGAAGAAGTGGTCATGCTGCCCGACGTTCATGTCGGCCGGAACGCAAAGTTGAAGCGCGTCGTCATCGACCATGGTGTTAGGATACCGGAAGGGCTGGTGGTTGGCGAAGACCCCGTCCTCGACGCCAAGCGCTTCCGTGTTTCTGAAAAGGGCATCTGCCTGGTCACCCAGGACATGATCGACAAGCTGGCGCTTTAGAGCAATTCCAGGAAAAGTGTGAAACGGTTTTCCGTCCGGAATTGGGTCAAGACAAAGGGCTCTAGGACAGACAGGATCGGATTGTAGGCGCATGCAGGTTCTGTCGGTCACGCCCGAGATTTTTCCGCTGATCAAGACCGGCGGGCTTGCCGACGTGACCGGTGCGCTGCCCATCGCACTGGCGGCCAAGGGCGTGACCATGCGCACGCTTATTCCCGGCTTTCCGACCGTGATGGCGGCCTTCAAGAAAAAGAAGGCCGTTCTGCAATATCCCTTGCTGCAGGGCGCCAAGGCCTCCGTCCATTCCGTCCAGCTCGCCGGGCTCGAACTGTTCGTGCTCGACGCGCCGCATCTGTTCGACCGCCCCGGCGGCCCCTATGGCAATGCGACCGGCGTCGATTGGCCTGACAATTGGCGGCGTTTCGCGGCGCTGAGCCAGGTCGGCGGCGACATCGCCGGCGGGGCCATCTCCGGCTACCAGCCCGACATCGTCCATGCCCATGACTGGCAGTCGGCGATGACGCTTGCATACATGCGCTACGGCAAGGCGGTTGGTGTCCCCTCGATGATGACCGTCCACAACCTTGCCTTCCAGGGCCAGTTCGGCGCCGGCATCTTCGGCGAGCTTGGCTTGCCGGCGGTGGCGATGGCGCTCGACGGCGTCGAATATTATGGCGGCGTCGGCTTCCTCAAGGCCGGCCTGCAAGCGGCCTGGGCAATCACCACCGTCAGCCCGACCTACGCGCAGGAGATCCGCTCGGCCGAATTCGGCATGGGCCTCGACGGCCTTATCAACATGCGCTCCAGCGATCTCTATGGCATCGTCAACGGCATCGACACCGGCATCTGGGACCCGGAAACCGACAAGCATCTGGTCTCCGACTATACGGCCGCGACGCTGAAGGCGCGCGCGCCCAACAGGGCTGCCGTGGAGGACCGCTTCGGCCTCGAGCGCGACGACAGCCCGATCGTCTGCGTCATCAGCCGCCTGACCTGGCAAAAGGGTATGGACATACTGGCGATGGTCGTCGACGGCATCGTTGCCAGGGGCGCCCGGCTGGCCATCCTGGGTTCGGGCGATGCCGGCCTCGAAGGCGCGCTGCTCGCAGCCGCAGCTCGACATCGTGGCCGCATCGGCGTCGTCATCGGCTATGACGAGGGGCTGTCGCACATCATGCAAGGCGGCTGCGACGCCATTGTCATTCCCTCGCGCTTCGAACCCTGCGGGCTGACGCAGCTTTACGGCCTGCGCTATGGCTGCGTGCCGCTGGTTGCCCGCACCGGCGGCCTGGCCGATACGGTCATCGATGCCAACGAGGCCGCCGTCTCGGCCGGCGTCGCGACCGGCTTCCAGTTCGCGCCCAACAATGGCGGCGCCCTGCTGCACGCCGTGCGCCGCCTCGTCGACGCACATGCCAGTCCGGCGGTCTGGGAATCGCTGCAGCGCCAGGGCATGAAAGCCGATGTGTCGTGGGACAAGAGCGCCGAAAAATATGTCGAACTCTATCGCTTGCTGCTTTCGAAAAGGGTTGCCTGAAGCATGATACGGACCGTCCCCACCAAGCCCTATCCCGACCAGAAACCCGGCACGTCGGGCCTGCGCAAGAAGGTGCCGGTGTTCCAGCAGGAGCACTATGCCGAGAACTTCATCCAGTCGATCTTCGACGCGCTCGACGGGTTCAAGGGCAAGACCCTGGTGATCGGCGGCGATGGCCGCTTCTACAACCGCGAGGTCATCCAGAAGGCGATCGCCATGGCCGCCGCCAACGGCTTCGGCAAGGTGATGGTCGGGCAGGGCGGCATCCTGTCGACGCCGGCCGCCTCGCATATCATCCGCAAATACAAGACCTTCGGCGGCATCATCCTGTCGGCCAGCCACAATCCGGGCGGTCCGCACGAGGATTTCGGCATCAAGTACAATGCCGGCAATGGCGGTCCGGCGCCGGAAAAGCTGACCGACGCGATCTTCGAAAAGACCAAGACGATTGCGAGCTTCAAGACCACCGATATCGAGGCGATCGACATCGACAAGATCGGCACGGTCAAGGCCGGCGGCATGACGGTCGAGATCATCGATCCGGTCGCCGACTATGCCGAGCTGATGGAAAGCCTGTTCGATTTCGACGCCATCCGCGCCAATTTCAAATACGGCTTCCGCATGCGCTTCGACGCCATGCACGCGGTGACGGGCCCCTACGCCAAGGAGATCCTGGAAAACCGGCTTGGCGCGCCCAACGGCACCTGCCGCAACTTCAAGCCGCTACCCGATTTCGGTGGTCACCATCCGGACCCCAACCTCGTCCATGCCAAACATCTCTATGACGAGATGATGGGGCCGGACGCTCCGGATTTCGGCGCCGCCTCCGATGGCGACGGCGACCGCAACCTGATCATCGGCAAGGGCATATTCGTCACGCCGTCGGATTCGGTCGCCATGCTTGCCGCCAACGCCCGCCTGGCTCCCGGCTACAGCGAAGGCCTGAAGGGCATCGCCCGCTCGATGCCGACCAGTGGCGCGGCCGATCGCGTCGCCGAAAAACTCGGCATCGGCATCTATGAAACTCCGACCGGCTGGAAGTTCTTCGGCAACCTGCTCGACGCCGACATGGCGACGATCTGCGGCGAGGAAAGTGCCGGAACCGGCTCAAACCATGTCCGCGAAAAGGACGGCCTGTGGGCGGTGCTGCTGTGGCTCAACATCCTCGCCGCGCGCGGTGAGAGCTGCAAGCAGATCGTCACCGAGCATTGGGCGACCTATGGCCGCAATTACTATTCGCGCCACGACTATGAGGAGGTCGAAAGTGACCGCGCCAACGCGCTGGTCGACGAACTCCGCGCCAAGCTCGGTTCATTGCCGGGGACCAAGGTGCGCGGCATGACGATCGCCAGCGCCGACGACTTCGCCTATCACGATCCGGTCGACGGTTCGACCAGCGAACACCAGGGCATCAGGGTGCTGTTCGAAGGCGGTTCGCGTGTCGTCTTCAGGCTTTCGGGCACGGGCACGTCGGGCGCGACTTTGCGCGTCTATATCGAGCGCTACGAGCCGGACACGTCGCGGCACGATCTCGATACCCAGGCCGCCCTTGCCGATCTGATATCGGCGGCCGATGATATTGCAGGGATTCGCAGCCATACCGGCCGCGCCAAGCCGAGTGTCATCACTTAATGAAATCTGCGATGCCGGCCGATCAGCGGCCGCGATTTGGCGGGCTTGTTTCGGAGGGCGGCATTCGCTTTGCCGCATGGTCGCAGGCCGCCCGTCGGCTCTGGGTCTCGATTTTTGACGAGCAGGGCAACCAGGAAATCGAACGGCTTGAGCTGCAGCTGGAAGGCGAGGGCGTGCATGCGCTCTTCGTCGCCGGTCTTGGCCCAGGCACCCGCTACGGGTTTCGCGCCGATGGCGACTATGCGCCGGATCGCGGCCTATGGTTCGACCCCGAAAAAATGTTGATCGATCCCTACGCCCTCGGGATCGACAGGCCTTACGCCTATGACTGGCAGCTGACCCGGCGCCGGGGCGAGGGCCTCGATACCGCGCCGCTGATGCCAAAGGCCATTGCCGCTGCCTTGCCGAAACCAGTGCCGGCAGCGCCGCCGCTGTTCCAGCCCGGCGGCCTGATCTACGAAGTGCCGGTGCGCGCCTTCACCATGCTGCATCCGGACATTCCCGAGAACCTGCGCGGCACGGTCGCTGCTCTCGCCCATCCTGTGGTTATCGAGCACCTGAAAAAGCTCGGCGTCAGTGCTGTCGAATTGATGCCGGTGACGGCGTCGATCGATGAACGGCACCTGCCGCCGCTCGGGCTGCGCAACGCCTGGGGCTACAATCCCGTCACCTTCATGGCGCTTGATCCACGCCTTGCGCCTGGCGGCATCATGGAATTGCGGAACGCGGTCGCCGCGCTACGGCAGGCCGGCATCGGCGTCATTCTGGACCTTGTCTTCAACCACACCGGCGAGAGCGACCGGCTCGGGCCAACACTGTCGCTGCGCGGTTTCGACAACCAGGCCTATTACCGGCACACGCCGGACGGCAGGCTGGCCAACGACACCGGGACGGGTAACACGGTGGCATGCGACCACCCGATCGCTGGGGAGATGGTCCTCGACACGCTTCGCCATTTTGTCCGCTATGCCGGCGTCGATGGTTTCCGCTTCGACCTGGCGCCCATTCTGGGACGGGTCGAAGGGACATTCGACGACGAGGCGCCGTTGCTGAAGGCGATGGGCGAGGACGTGCTGCTGGCCGATCGCGTGCTGATCGCCGAACCTTGGGACATCGGTCCGGATGGCTATCAGCTCGGGAATTTTCCGCCGCCTTTCCTCGAATGGAATGACAAGTATCGCGATGATATCAGGCGCTTCTGGCGCGGTGACGCCGGCATGGTCGGCGCACTGGCGACCCGGCTTTCCGGTTCGTCCGATGTGTTTGCGGCAAACGAACAAAGCGCCAGCCGCACGGTCAATTTCATCGCCGCCCATGACGGCATGACCC
>NZ_JBFULQ010000311.1:0-6623 GCF_054049815.1 Mesorhizobium sp. P5_C1
ATTCGATTCCTTGCCCTTCGGAGCCTTCGGGCCGAAGAACACGTCCACCGAGCCATCGGCGTTTTTCTGGATGTCCGTGTTCTGCGACGAACGGCTCGACCACTTCTGGTCACGGATCAGCGCGTGAGTCGCCCGGTCGTAGGCGGTCGCCGACCAGTACTGGCTCACCGGCGCCTTCGCCGGCACGGTAAGGCGATAGGTTCTGGCGCCATCGAACTGCTTGCCGCCCGCGTCCCTGAACGTCATCAGGTAAAACTGGCCGGCGCCCAAATGCTTGGCGCTGAAGAATCCCATCGAGTAGGCCACTCCGCGCCCCTCCGTAGGATAGTCGCCCGGCTTGGCAAATTGTGTCGACATGCCTTCGATGACGGCGGGCGTGGCAGGCACCGCCCAGTGGGCGCTGTCGTAGTAGGTGGCCCCGAACAACTGCTCGTAGCGCATGTCGAGATAGGCGTGGGCTTCCTGTGCCGCTGCCCTCAGGGCCGTTTGGGTCCCGGCGTCGGGCGCGAACGGCTTGCCTTTTTCGATGCCAATCGACTTGAGCATGTCGATCATCGCCTTGTCTCGCTCCAGCCACGGCTCGTATTGCACCATGCGGTCGAGCGACTTGTAGAAGTCGATGTCATAGGGGATCGTGGCATCGAAGACGACGTCGATCGCATCGACGAATGTGGTCGGCGGTGGATTGCCAGCCTCCGAGAGCGGGTAAAGCTTGACCCGCTTCCCGTATTCGACCGCCTTTGCGACATCGGCTGCGCTGCCGCTTTTTAGGATGGAGCGAAGCAGCGCATAGCTCTGGTAGGTGTTCGATGGCAGCGCGATGTAGCCGTCGGGCGCCTTGTCCTTGTAGCCCGGCGGCAGGATCAGGTATTTGCCGCCCTTGCCCTTGTCGACGCCGGCCGGTCCGACATCTTCGAGAGCCGCCTGCCAGGCATCGTCGATGCTGCCGGTTATCGAGCCGCCGTCTGCAGGCGGGATTTCGAGGACGACCGGGCCAACGTCCTTGGTATCGATGAAGGGCATCAGGTAGATGGAATCCGGGTTCGGTGTGAGCGTCTGGTTCTTCCAATCCGGCAGGCGGGACCAATAGACGATCTGGTTGACCTTGCCTTTGGCCTYGTTGAGCGTTTCCTGCAGCATCAGGTCGTAATTGACGGCCGGAATGCCCCAGATGACCGCCTCGACGGCACGGCGTTCGATCGTGCGCGCGGCGAGTTGCTCCGAAGTCCACACCTTCGCGGCGCTGGGATCGGTCACGGACATTGAAAGACCGAAAGCGAAAGCGCCTGCGAGCAGATGTCTGAAGGTCATGGCGTTCTCCGTCTGTGATTCCGCGGTTCGGCAGACGCCGGCGGCAGGCGTGCGCCTGCCGCCGGAGCACATGCTTTAGTGCCCGCTGTTGAAGCTCTCCGCCATCTTCGCGAGCGCCTGGTCAAGCGTGAAGCTCGCCGCTTTCTGGCGTGGAGGGTAGTCCTTGAACGATGCAAGGAACGGCTGGACGACCGCTTGCGCCGCCATAATCATGTAGCCCTTGGACATGTACCAATCGAAGTAAGTGTTCGAGGTAACGTCCGCCCGCTCATACGGATCTGTCCTCAGGTTGAAAAGTTTGGGACAGCGCAGGACGACCAGCGGATCCATCCACAGGCGCAACGTGCCTTCGGTCCGCTGTTCCATGAACACGACCTTCCAGTTCTTGAAGCGCACTGCCACGAGGCTGCCGTCGTCGTCGAAATAGACGAGGCCATGGCGCGGGCTCTCCACGCCTTTCTTCGTCAGGAAATCGAAAAGGTTGTAACCATCGATATGGACTTTGAACGTCTTGTCGCCGGCCTTGTGGCCCTTGAGCAGCTTGTTCGGGATGTCGGCATCGCCGGCGATCGCGCAGAAGGTCGGCAGCCAGTCGTGGTGCTGGACAATGTCGTTGGTCACCTCGCCTGCCGGAACCTTGCCGGGCCAGCGAACGATGAGCGGCACGCGGAAGGCGCCTTCCCAATTGGTGTCCTTCTCCGAGCGGAACATCGTCATGCCGGCATCCGGCCATGAGTTCATATGTGGGCCGTTGTCGGTCGAGTACATGACGAAGGTGTCGTCGGCGATGCCGAGCTCGTCGAGATAGTCGAGCATTTCTCCGACGTTCTTGTCGTGGTCGATCATCGTGTCGTGATAGGGCGACTGGTCTGGCCCTGCCTGCCCCAGGCTCTCGGGCTTGGTGTGGGTGCGAAGATGCATGTGGGTGAAGTTGAGCCACATGAAAAACGGCTTGCCGGCATCATTCTGGCGTTTGATGAAGTCCTTCGCCTTGGCCGCGATTTCGTCGTCGACGGTCTCCATGCGTTTGCGCGTCAGTGGACCGGTATCAGTGATTTTCTGCTTGCCGATGCGGCCCCAGCGCGGTTGCTCGGTGGGGTCGTCCTTGTCCGTCGCCCAGCAATGCAGCAAGCCGCGCGGGCCGAATTTTTCCTTGAACCGCGGGTCCTTCGGATAGTTCGGATCTTCCGGATCTTCCTCGGCGTTGAGGTGGTAGAGATTGCCGAAGAATTCGTCGAAGCCATGCGCTGTCGGCAGATATTTGTTCATGTCGCCCAGATGGTTCTTGCCGAACTGCCCCGTTGCATAGCCGAGCGGCTTGAGAACTTCCGCAATAGTCGGATCTTCGGCCTGCAGGCCGACATCGGCGCCCGGCAGGCCGACTTTTGAAAGACCTGTGCGATAGACGCTCTGCCCGGTGATGAAGGACGAGCGACCGGCGGTGCAGGACTGTTCGCCATAGGCGTCGGTGAACATCAAGCCTTCCTTGGCGAGGCGGTCGATGTTGGGCGTCTTGTAGCCCATCAATCCGTGCGTGTAGCAACTCAGATTGGCCGTGCCGATATCGTCGCCCCATATGACGAGGATGTTCGGCTTGCCGGTCTTTGGTGATTTCGCCATCCTGTTTCTCCTTGGTTACCGCTGTCTCAGTGGCATGATCGCGAATGGCTGAAGCGCCTTTTCACGGGATCACGTGCAGCCATTTCAAAATCCGCGTGACGATGCCCTGCTCTTCCTTCTGGATTGATCGGAGTGTTTTCAAAGTGTCGGCAATGTCGTGGAGAGCCTTACGGTTCTCGGCGCTGTTTTCATCTGCGAGTTCGGCGATTGCGCTGTCCTGCGCCTTGTGCAGTTCACGAAGCGCGGTTCGCAGCGCGATGATGCGGGGAGTTTCCATCTCAAGGTTGTCCATCCTTTCTCATGCAGCTGAGGCGTCCGTGAACGGACCGACGTTGAAAACCATGCTGCTGATGGCGACGAGACCGATCAGCAACAGGATCACTGCCGTTATCAGCGTGAATGAGACCGGGTATCCGCTTTGGGCATGGATCAGACCGGCATCGTGCATCGCATCGCGTTCGCGGCGCAGTCCGGCCATGAAAAGCACGTGATAGATGATGCCGACGACCAGCATCAGGATGCCGAGCAGCACCAGCGTCACCCCGAAATTGCGCGGTGCGGCGGCGTGAGCGAGCGTGCCTGCGTCCCGCAGCTTCTGGAACACCTGGAAGATGGTGAAGCCAAAGCTGATCAGGGATAGCGCGGTGCGGATCACCGACATCAGCGTGCGGTCGGCGCTCATGCGGGTGCGCTGGAACGACATGCCGGTTCGGCGCGACGACAGCTCGACGGAGATGCTATCGGAGCCGGATTTTCCGGTTACGGGTGCAACGCTCATTGCGGGGTCCTGCGAACGGGGCAGTGTCGAAGTCGACCAGCACTCTCGGGTCGCGGCGCAGGATTTCGAAGTACGTTACGGTAACGATACGTGCGGGAAGGGCCGAACTGCTGGACTCCTGATTGTCAGAACCCCGAGTTCATTCCGCCGTCGGATCGGCCTTCAGGATCGTTCCGAGCTGATCGGGTGCCGGGGTTTTCCCCTTTCCCTCCATCATCGCAATGGGAGCGGTGACCGTCGTTGCCGCGACCTTGCCGACCGTCCCCACTGTGCCCGCAATCATCATGCCCAGTCCGTCGCCAAGGCTTGTACGCGAGTCGGTCAGGATCTGGCCGGAGGCCAATTGAGATCCCAGCAACGCCACGATTTCAGGACTCTCGGCAAACTTGCTGTGATTCAAGCGATCGTCCGTCTTTACATTGGTCAGGTCGATGACCGTTATTCCCGCCGCTTGCAGCTTCGACTTGTATGGCTCTTTTGACGGATCAATCTGGCCCACCCGGTCGACATCGCCTGAAATCAGACGCGAGATTGCAAGCGCCCGGTCGTCGCGCGAGATCATGATGGTGAATTTCGGCTTCTTGGGCCCGAGTTCTGTCCACTGGCGCCCGAAGACATCCACATCAAGGTCGGGAGATGCAAGAATTACATTCCTGATTTTGGGAGAAACCTGACCGTCCTGCAGGGCCATTTGCCTCAGCCCCTCCATGGCGAGCCAGGTTCCCATCGAATGGGCCATAACGGTAATGTCGGTGACGCCGCGATCATTGGCCAAAGCCTTCAATGTTCGTTCGAAGGCGGTGCGGGAAAAGTTGGTGCTTTCCTTGTCGTAATTGTAGTCGAGGACGCTGGCGCGCGATGGCCAGGTGAAAAGGATGGGCGTGACCTTCGCGCCCGAGTCATGGACAAATTGCGCGAAGCGAAAAACAGAATCCTCATAGCGGTTGTTGAAGCCATGGACGAAGACGAGCACATGGCCGCTCGGATTGTGAGAGTGCAGCCAGTCGCCGGCCTGCGGGATTGAAAGGTTCTTCGCGGCAACGACAGCAAACTCCTTTTGGGGATTCGGCGGCAGCTTTTTCGGCCACTCGACCGTGCCGGATGCACGGTCCGGCGGAATTGAAATGGTCAGGTCGGTCAAGGAAAGAGTCGGGCTGCGCTCGCCCGTGAACAGCGTTGCAGGATCGCCCGACGGTTTGCGGCTGGTCGCCACCAACATCGTTACGTCAGATGCCGACGCTGACCGCATATTAACGGCTACCGGTGCCAAAACGCCTTCCGGTCCCCCTCCGCACGCCGTCAGCGTGAGCAGGTACAAAGCCGCGACAATCTTGCCAACCCGCTTGCGCATCAGCACTTGGTTTGTCCCGCCGCTCAAAACTTGCCGGAAACGTCGAAGAACACAGCGTCGCCCTTCATGCGGTTTTCGACCTCGACCTCATGGGCCCACCTCAAGGTGAAATCGACCTCGGTTTTCTCTCCGAACTTGGCCTTGTATTTGACCAGCGGCCCGAGCGCGATCGAGCGGCCCCTGAATCCATCGTGGGTGTCGGCGAACGCGCCCCGATCGTCTTCGATTTGGTCCAGGAAGCCCGCGATCGCCCCCACGGAAAGGTTCTCCGTTACGGCCTTTGTGACCGAAAGATCGAGGTGGGCCATCGCACCGCTGTAGTAATCGGTGTCCGGGTTCGTGGTGTTGATGTCCACGCCTAATTTGGCGGAAAGGTCCAGCCCGTGTTGCGGGATGAGATAGGTGAATCCGATCGCCGGCGTGAACGTCCAGTAGTTGAGGCCGATGAAGGCAAGGTCCCCTTCCTTCCATTCGCCGGTCGGTGCGGTGATCGTCAGGGATGCCGACAGCCAGGTGTTCATGGCATCGTTGTGCCACCCAAACACGAGCGGCGCGAAAGCGATGTCGCCGAGCCCGGTGACATGCTGATCCGCCCCCAGCGGGCCGACCGCGGCAGTGGCCCCGGTCCAGCCCAGGGGGACGGCAAGCTGGACGGCGTAGGTCCAGTTTCCTGGCAAGTGCAACTCGGGCACGTAAACCCCTGCCAGAATCGCGGCATAGATATCGCCGGTGAGACCCACCGCGACCGAGCCTTTGCCGAATGGAACCTGGCCATCTGCTTCGCCATGGTAGTAGATGTTGGACATTGCCCAATAGCCGGCGCCCGGCGTGGGCGGCACAATACCCGCACCGGGACTCGCGAAGGCGCCGGGGATATAGCGTCCGGCAACGGCCTCGGTGGCATTTGCTTGCCCTGTGGGAGCGAATGCCACAAGAACAGCTGTCGCGGTAAATAGCCAGGCAGATGATCTTRATTCAGTCATCGTCTCCCTCTCTGTACCAAGGTCTCATTGGTCGCTAAAAACTGACCAACGAAACGCCGACCTCCATGTTGTAGTCGTAGGGCCGGTCGTTGCCGATGCCGATACCTGGCYTGATGTAGCCATTGATGGCGCCGCCGTTTGCCAGTTTGCCCAGATTGAAGCCCAAGGCAACCTCCCAGGACATGGGTGCTGTCTTGGCTTCGAAATCGTAACTTGCGGTCAAGTCGGACGTGAGCCACCAGCGTTTGGCGTGAGGTTTGTCGACGACGTAGAGATCGAAATCGCCGCGATTGACATTGGCTCGGTCACTGTGACCGGCGAATGAAAAATTTTGGATGTAGGCGGGGGCGATGATGACCTCCGGACTGGCAAAATAGGCCCAGGTCAGCCCGGGCGCGGCGACCCATTTGCCGGTGCCAAGTACATCCTCGGAGGCGGTCGGCGCATAAATCTCGGTGCTGAGGATAAACGCCTGCCGCCTGCTCAAATAGGGAATCCAGCTGAGCTTAGCCGCAATGTCGCCGAGGCCGAATTCGTCGTCGCCGGTCAGATTGGTTGCATCGAGCGGCACGGTCAGACG
>NZ_JBFULQ010000312.1:0-6616 GCF_054049815.1 Mesorhizobium sp. P5_C1
GATCTTCAGCGACTTCATCTCGAATTTTCCGGTCAGCGTCACGTTGACCAGGCCGCCGCCGGCCTGGCCGGATGCTTCCAGCGTGGCGATCTCGTCCTGCATGGCCTGGAACTTGGCCTGCATTTCCTTCGCCTTGCCCATCAGGCCGAGAAGATCTTTCATGGTCGCGTCCTTTGCGGATTCGTGGCTCTTGTCAGGTTTCGTCGTCGTCCGCTGGCGGCTCGACCGGCACTTCGGCCTCGGTCGTATCGGCTTCCGGCGAGTCGGGAATGCGCACGTCGATGATCTTGGCGCCGGGGAACCGCGCCAGAATGGCGGCGACCGTAGGATCGCTCTTGGCATCGAGGAAGGCGGTCTCGCGCTTGGTCGATTCCATTTCGGCGAGCGTCTGGCCGCCCTCTTCCTTCGACAGCGAGACCAGCCAGCTGCGGCCGGTCCAGGCGCGCAGTTTCGTCGTCAGGTCGTTGAGCAGCATCTTGGGCGCATCAGCGGTCAGACCGACGTCGATGCGGCCGGGCTCGATGCGAACGAGACGGATACAGCTCTTGACTAGCACCTTGAAGGCGATGTCACGCTGCGCGTCGGCAAGAGCAATGATGTCGGCCAGCGATTTCAGCGGAACCTGCGGCGTCTCCAGGACCGGTTGCGGGGGCGCGACGAAAGCGGCGGGCGCGGGCGTGACCTCGACCAGCCGCATGGTCTGCGCGCCGCCTGGCGCGGATGGCATGCGGGTCTGTGCAACCGCGCTGGCGCTGCCACCATTGCCGGAACCCGTGGGCGCGCCGTTGGGGCGCGACGCGCCATTTGGAACCGGCGCTGAGCCCTCAAGCGATCTCAAGGCCTCGTCCAGGGTCGGCAGGTCGGCGGCGTGGGCCAGCCGGATCAGCACCATCTCGGCGGCGCTCACCGGCCGGTTGGAGGACTGCACCTCCGGGATGCCCTTGAGCAGCATCTGCCAGGTCCGCGACAGCACCCTGACCGACAGCGTCCTGGCGAAATCCGCGCCGCGTTGCCGCTCGTCCTGCGACAGCGCAGCGTCGTCGACGGCCGACGGCACGAAACGCAGCCGGGTGACGAGGTGGTTGAACTCGGCAAGATCGGTGAGCACGGCAGCCGGATCGGCGCCGGTGTCGTACTGTGCGCGGAATTCCCCAAGAGCGGCGGCCACATCACCCTTCATCACATGTTCGAACAGGTCGACGATGCGGGCACGGTCGGCCAGCCCCAGCATCGCCCGCACCGCGTCGGCGCTGACCGAGCCCGCGCCATGGGCGATCGCCTGGTCGAGGATGGAGAGCGAATCACGGGCCGACCCTTCGGCAGCGCGTGCGATCATTGCCAGCGCGTCGTCGTCGACCGAAATGCCTTCCTTGACTGAGATCGAGGAGAGGTGTGCGACCAGCGCGCCGGCATCGATGCGCCTGAGGTCGAAGCGCTGGCAGCGCGACAGGACGGTGATCGGAACCTTGCGGATTTCGGTGGTGGCGAAGATGAATTTGACGTGCGGCGGCGGCTCTTCCAGCGTCTTCAGCAGGCCGTTGAAGGCCTGCGTGGAAAGCATGTGCACTTCGTCGATGATGTAGACCTTGTAGCGGGCCGAGACCGGCGCATAGCGCACGCGCTCGATGATATCCCTGATGTCGTCGATGCCGGTGTGCGAAGCGGCATCCATCTCGATGACGTCGACATGGCGGCCTTCCATGATCGCCTGGCAATGCTCGCCCAGCACGGCAAGGTCGACCGAAGGCTGGTCGACGGTCGGAGTTTTATAGTTCAGGGCCCGCGCCAGTATGCGCGCCGTCGTGGTCTTGCCGACACCGCGCACGCCCGTCAGCATCCAGGCCTGGGCAATGCGGCCGGTGGCAAAGGCGTTGGTGAGGGTGCGCACCATCGGCTCCTGGCCGACCAGCTCGGAGAAGTTCGAAGGACGGTACTTGCGCGCCAGCACCCGATAGGCAGCGGCCTTGTCCGTTCCCGAATTTCCGGCTTCGCTCATTCGCCCGTAAAGCTCCAAAGGGCCACGCCCGAAGGCGGCCTATTTCTGCGCATAGTCTCGCCCGCGCAGCAATGCGTCGTCAATGTCGCGAGAGGAGCCGATGAGGTGGGAGGCTGGAACAATGACCCGTTCCGGGCTCGTTAGGGCTGCTTCCTTCCGGACCTGACCCGGTTGGCGAGTGGATCGTCCACCACCAACCTCCCGCTGTCCATATCGGCAATTCGGCGATGAAATGCAAGTGCGCAGGCGAATCGGCATCACGAACCGCTGGGGATCAATGATTCGCTTGCAGCCCTGTTGCAGCCGCTCTAGCGTTTGTGAGTTTGAGGAAACCAAGAAAAGCAAGGGAAACGCCGATGCTGCCGGGCCTTAAGGCCGGATTCACGCTGGATGCCCGGCTGGAGGCGGACAGCGAACAGTTGATGTGGCTTGGGCTGTGCGAATTGCGGGTGATGAACGACCGGCGCTGGCCATGGCTGCTGCTGGTGCCGCAGCGGCCTGGCGCGGAAGAAATCCACGACATGACGCCGCTCGACCAGGCAATGCTGACCTTCGAGACCAATATGGTGGCGCAGGCGCTGAAGAAGGCAACCGGCTGCACCAAGATCAACACCGGCGCGCTCGGCAACATCGTGCGCCAACTGCACATCCATGTCGTCGCGCGTTCAGAGGGCGATCCCGGCTGGCCAGGCCCGGTGTGGGGACACGGCCTGCGCGAGCCCTATCAGCGTTCCGACCTGCGCCGGTTTGCCCAAACGATAAGGGCGGCGCTATAAGCCTTCCCCGTGTCCATCCCAAAGCATCAGAGTCCGCATGAGCTTCCGCCTGTTTGACGCGCCGCTGCGCGAGCCGAGCCAGTTCGTCGGCTTTGCCGGCAACATCATCGACCGGCAATCCGAAAACCGTGTCGACGATTCCGTCGACAAGGCGCTGGCCGATCCGACGACGCGGCTGCTTCTGATGAATGGCGGCCGGCTCTATCTGAAGCTCGGGGGCAACGGTGGCCTCGACCCCTGGTTCGGCGCCGCCGAGAGCGAGCCGTTCAAGGTTTCCTTCGCCCACGGCGTCCTGCTCGGCTTTTCCGACCTGGGACCCATCTTGGCGATACCGGCCGGCGTCGAGGCCGAACATTTGCCCGAGACCGTCAAGGCGATCGACTACCGCTCGGTCTACATGCAAGGGCTGATCGATGAGGCGGCCGCCGGCGCGATGGCGCAAGGCGCTGCCCTGCTCGCCTGGCATGCAAGCCATCGCTTCTGCAGCAAATGCGGCACCGAATCACAGATGCGGGCCGGCGGCTACAAACGGCATTGCCCAAATTGCGGCACGGAGCACTTTCCGCGCACCGACCCGGTGGCGATCATGCTGACGGCGACGCGGGAGAAATGCCTGCTCGGGCGCGGTCGGCATTTCGGACCGGGTATGTATTCGGCCCTTGCCGGCTTCATCGAACCGGGCGAGACGATCGAAGCCGCGGTGCGCCGCGAAACGCTGGAAGAGGCTGGGATCCGGCTCGGCCGCGTCGTCTATCACGCCAGCCAGCCCTGGCCGTTTCCCTATTCGCTGATGATCGGCTGCTTCGGCGAGCCGCTCAACGACGACATCCAGGCCGACCTCAACGAGCTTGAAGACTGCCGCTGGTTTGCCCGCGACGAGGTGCGCTTGATGCTGACCAGGGAACATCCGGGCGATCTGGTCACGCCACCGAAAGGCGCCATTGCGCATCACCTCATCCGCGCCTGGGTGGACAGCGAGTAATGGCAGCCAATACCGAAAGACATTGCAGGAGCAGAAAATGATCCGTCACACCGTCGTCTTCACGCTGAAGCACCCGCCGCATTCGCTGGAGGAGAAGAGGTTCCTGGTCGACGCCAAGAAAATCCTGTCGGCGATAAAAGGCGTCACGCATTTCGAGCAAATGCGGCAGGTCAGCCCCAAGAACGACTACCGCTTCGGCTTCTCGATGGAGTTCGCCGACCAGGCCGCCTACACCAGATACAACGACCATCCGGACCACGTCGCCTTCGTGCGTGACCGCTGGGTGCCGGAAGTCGAGACCTTCATGGAGATCGACTACGTGCCGCTGGGTGCGGTGATTTAGTCAGCCACCTTCCACTGCTCKCGTGACTCGCTGGCCGGATAGACGCCCAGGATCCGCACCTCGCGGGAGAAGAAGCGAAGCTCGTCCAGCGCCAGCTTGACCAGCGGATCGTCGGGATGGCCCTCGATGTCGGCGTAAAACAGCGTCGCGGTGAACGCCCCCAACTGGTAGCTCTCCAGCTTGGTCATGTTGATGCCGTTGGTGGCGAAACCGCCCATTGCCTTGTAGAGCGCGGCCGGCACGTTGCGGACGCGGAAGATGAATGTCGTCATCATCTTGGTGTCGGCCGATGGACGTTCGGCCCATTGCTTGTTCTTGGTCAGAACGACAAAGCGGGTGACGTTGGAATCGGTGTCCTCGACATTCTCCTCAATGATGTCGAGCCCGTAGAGCTCTGCCGCGAGCGCCGGGGCGAGCGACGCCATGGTGCGGTCCTTGACCTCCGAAACCAGCTTCGCAGAACCCGCCGTGTCGCCGGCGACCACTGGCTTCCAGCCATTCTTGCGGATGTATTTGCGGCACTGGCCAAGCGCGTGGATGTGGCTGTGCACGGTCTTGATCTCGTTGCGTTTGACGCCGGGCAGCACCATCAGCTGGAAATGGATTGGCAGGAAATATTCGCCGACGATGTGCAGCCTTGATTCCGGCAACAGATGGTGGATGTCGGCGACGCGCCCGGCGATGGTGTTCTCGATCGGGATCATGGCGAGGTCGGCCTTGCCCGTCTCGACCGCGTTGAACGCATCCTCGAAGGTTGGGCACGGCAACGGATCCATCGAGGGATAGACGTTGCGGCTGGCGGTGTCGGAATTGGCGCCCGGCTCGCCCTGGAAGGATATTCTGTTGGTCTTTTCAGGCATGCCCAAGTACTCGGTTCAAAGTGTCTCTGTTCGAAGGGATGGTTCAGTGTGAAAGGATGGTTCTGGCGCGTTCGAGGTCTTGCGGCGTGTCGACGCCAAGCGGCAATGAACGCACGATCTCGGCATCGATGCGCATACCGGCTTCCAGTGCCCGCAGCTGTTCCAGCCGTTCGCGCCGTTCGAGCGGCGACGGCTTCAGCGCCACGAAGCGCTCGAGTGCTGCGCGCCGATAGGCGTAGAGGCCGACATGGTGGTACAGCGCGCCCTCGCCCCATGGTGCGGTGGCGCGGGTGAAATAGAGCGCCCTCAGCCTGGTGCCGGAGAGCGGCGAGCCGACGATCTTGACGACGTTGGGATTGGTCTTTTCCTCGTCGCGGACGATCTCGACGCCGAGCGTGGCGATATCCACCGCCCTGTCCTCGAACGGCCTGAGCGACGCGGCGATGATTTCCGGATCGATTGTCGGCAAATCGCCTTGCACATTGACGATCGTTTCGACCTTGCGTTCGGGATCAAGCGCAACCAAGGCCTCGTGGATGCGATCGGAGCCGGATTCGTGATCCATGCGCGTCATCACGGCCTCGAAACCATGCGCGCGCACCGCTTCCGCCACGCTTTGCGTGTCGGTCGCCACCACGACCCGGCCGAGGCCGGCCTCGGCCGCGCGGCGGGCAACATGGACGATCATCGGCGCGCCGGCGATGTCGGCCAGCGGCTTGCCCGGCAGGCGGGTCGAGGCCATGCGGGCCGGGATCAGGATCAGCGTGGACATGCGCGTTGCACGGCGTCTCAAAAGGGGAAGGGAAAAGTGGCAAAAGGTCTCACTGGAAGCGCCCTTATAGGTGTTGCAACGCCGGAGCAAAAGACCTAGTTTCCGCCCGATTTGACCGCCTTAGCAGGGTGGGTCACGATACCGACGGACGGAGTGGACGGATCGGTCCGCCGGAAAAGGGAGCAAGGGGCGTATGGATTCCAACGAAGTCAACAAGCTGCTCGCCGGATTGCTCGGAACTGTTTTCGTGGTCTTCTCGGTTGGCCTTGTGTCCGATGCGCTGTTTGCCTCGCCGGCGCCGGAAAAGCCCGGCTTCGCCATCGAAGCCACCGAGCCCGCCGAAGGCGGCCCGGCCGCTCCGGCTGCCGAAGCCAAGCCGATTGCCGACCTTCTGGCGACCGCCAATGTCGAAGCGGGCGCTGCCGTGTTCAAGAAGTGCCAGGCCTGCCATTCCGGTGAAAAGGGCGGCCCCAACAAGGTCGGCCCCGATCTGTGGGATCTCATCGACCGTCCAGTTGGCGAGCATGAAGGCTTTGCCT
The DNA here is from genome assembly GCF_054049815.1 of Mesorhizobium sp. P5_C1. NCBI lineage: Bacteria > Pseudomonadati > Pseudomonadota > Alphaproteobacteria > Hyphomicrobiales > Phyllobacteriaceae > Mesorhizobium > Mesorhizobium sp. P5_C1. The sequence goes on from NZ_JBFULQ010000312.1 coordinate 6,269, forward strand.
ATTCGGCCGGCATGAAGGAATTCTCCAAGGGCGGCACCGAGAAGTGGACCTATGACAACATCAACCACTTCATCACCTCGCCGAAGAAATTCGTGAAGGGCACGGCCATGGGCTTTGCCGGCCTGCCCAAGGACGAGGACCGCGCCAACGTCATCGCCTATCTGCGCACGCTGTCCGACAATCCCAAGCCGCTGCCGGCGCCAGGGGCCGCAGCCGACGCAACGGCACCCGCCAAGCCTGCCGAAGCAGCCGCCCCGGCCAAGCCGGCCGAGGGTGCTGCTCCCRCCAAGCCGGCGGCTCCGGCCGCGCCAGCCCCCGCCGCCCCGGCTCCAGCCGCTCCGGCACCGG
>NZ_JBFULQ010000313.1:0-6611 GCF_054049815.1 Mesorhizobium sp. P5_C1
GACCATTGTTGAAGCGCTGGCGCCACTCGGCCTCACGACCATTGTTGAAGCGCTGGCGCCACTCGGCCTCACCGAGGAAGCCTTGCTTGGTGTAGCCGGTGCCCGTGACGGTCAGGTCGTAGGTCGGTGACAAGGCGAAATAATAGGGAACCTTTACGCCGACGCCGAGATCGCTCTTGTAGACGATGCTGGGGATCAGGAAGCCRCTCTTGCGCTTCACTGTCGGGTCGGCAATCTCAAACGCGGGCAGGTAGGCAAGCGGGAAGCCGAAAAACTCGAAATTCGCGTTCTCGAAGCGAACCGTCTTCTTCTCGCCGTTCCAGATGATTTTCCTGGCCTTGACGCGCCATGTCGGCGCCTTGTTGGGCTTGTCCTCGCACGGTTCGCAGGCGGTGTAGACGCCATTGTGGAACGTGGTCAGCACGCCGCCCATGCGCTCGGCGCTTTCGGCGGCAAAATAGGCCTTATCGATCGTTTCGACGCGCAAAGCGTTGACGAAGCCGTCGGCGAAATCATCGGTGATGTCGATATGTTCCGAATTGATCTTGGTGCCGTCGCTGTTGACGACCTCGACATTGCCGCTAGCGACCATCCGCTTGGTGTTGCGGTTGTATTCGACCCGCTGGGCGACAAGGCGATTGCCGCCGTAGTCGATCTGCACGCCACCGACGGCGGTCACCGTCTGGTTGTCGTTGTTGTAGACCAGCGTGTCGGCCGCCAGCAGCATCTGCGAGCCGGACGGAACCGTGGCCGCCATGTCGCTGACGTCCTGCGCAAGCGCGGGCATCGGCACGGCGCAGGCAAGCAGGCACGCCAAGGCGCTAGCCGCATAGAGGCGCGCCAAACCGGCCTGCCTGTTGCTGGGCAAAAACGCCTCCCTCACTAGCCGTCTTCCTTGTATAGCAGGAAAGTCACCCCGAAGAACATAGCCACCACGACCGGGACCCAGGCGGCTACGACAGTCGGCACAAATCCCGCCACGCCGAATGCCTTCACCAGAACCGAAACGACATAAAGCAGAAAGCCGGCGACGATGCCACCCAGAATCATCGTCGCTGACTGTCCCATCCTAGCAAATCGCATTGATACCGTTGCCGCAATCAGCGTCATGGCGACGAGAAGGAACGGCAACGCCACCAGCGAATCAAACTGCATGGCAAAGGCATTTGCCTTGAGGCCGAAGGAGCGGGCAACCTCGATTTTTCCGGGCAGATCATAAAACGGAATGGTTTCGGGACGCGCCAGCCGCTCCTGCACGAATTCGGGCTTCAGATTGGTCGGCACGCGATCGTTTGTCGCTGCCTGGATCGTGCCGTTCTGGAACGTCCTGACGTCCTGCAATTCCCAATAGCCGTCGCGCAGGAAGGCGCGCGCGGCATCCTTGCGCTCGACGATGTTGCCTTGCGGGTCGAGAACGAAAAAGACGACATCGGCCATCTCGAGGCCTTGGTTGAGGATGGCACGCGCACCGATGATGGTGTCCCCGGAGCTGGTTTTCTGCCGGATCCAGGGTGCGGCATCGGCCGAAACCGTGTTCGATTTGCCGGAGCGCAGCTCGGTTTCGATCTGCTCGGACCAGGAAAAGGCGTGCGCGGCGAGTGGATTGATGACGCCTACCGACAGGATGCCGAACAGCAACGCTCCGATGCAGCACGGCAACAGGAATTGCCAGGCCGAAACGCCGGCGGAACGCGCGATGACCAGCTCGTAGCGCCGGTTGAGCGACACCAGCGTCGCCATCGCCGAGAACAGGCCGACAAACGGCACCGTCTGCAGCATGATCATCGGCATCCGCAGCCCGGAAATGGCCACCGCCGTCCCGTAAGTGAAGCCGGGCAGGCCGGTGGTGCGGCCGGAAAGCTCGGTGAAATCGATCAGGAACACCAGCGCCAGGAGGCCGATGAAGAACCAGAAGGTGATCGTCACGTAGCGGAAGAAGAAATAGCGGCCCAGCGTCCAGCCCATCAGCCGACCCCTTGCCCTGAAGTGCCGGACAAACGCAGCTTCAGCGCGTTCCAGCTGTCACCGATGCGGGTGGCGAAATTGGTCATCCAGTCCGCCCAGGCTACCGGCAGTTCCAAGGTCCGGTTGGATACGATGAACCAGATCGCCACCGCCGATGCCACGATGGGCACGCCGTAGACCATATAGGCATATTGCGGGACCTCATCGGCCTTGCTGGCGGCAAAGAAGCCCAKCCAGCGCACGAACAGCGATACTGAAATCGCCGTGATCAGCGGATTGACGCGTGCCTCGCGGTGCGAGCGCGCGTCCCCGGCGACCGCGAGCGCAATCAGTGCGAAGACGATGGAATAGGTCCATTCCGAAAACCGCTGGTTGAGCTCGGCCCGGTATTCAAGCGGGATTTGCTGGTAGTTCTTGTCGTTGGGGTTTGGATTGAGCAGGTACTGCGTCGTCTGGTCCTTCGGCAGTAGCGTCACCTCCGAGGCCGCCGCCATGAAGGCCGACATGTCGAAGGCATAGGATGTAAACCGGATGACCGACAGGTCGCCGGTCAGTGTTTTGCGATGAATGACCCCGTCATTCATCATCAGCACCTTTTCGCCGCCGCGTTCGATGATGCTGCCGGTCTTGGCGTAGTAGACGAGGTTGACCCCTTCTTCGCGCGAATCAGCGACGAAGATACCGCCCAACCGATTGTCGGGAAGCCGCTCGCCGATCTGCAGGAACAGCCCATCCTCGATCTTGCGGAAGGTGCCTTCCTGGATGATCAGCGACAGCAGGTCCGCGTGCGACGCCGCCACCAGCGCCCGGTTCTTCTGCCGAGCATCAGGGTCGATGCCATTGTCGACGGCAAAGGAAAAGACGCTGGCCGCGAGTGCCAGAAGCATGATCGGCCGCACGATCGTCCAGCGCGAGGCGCCCGCGGCGTTGACGACGGCGAGCTCGGAATCCGAATTCATGACGCTGAGTGTCTGTGCCACCGCCACCACCACGGCAAAGGGCACGACGATCGGGATGATGGAGGGAAGGATGAGAGCGGCCACCTCGAAGAAGGTCAGCGACGACTGGCCGCTGTCGGTGACCAGGTCGATCTTGGCCAGCACTTGCGTCGTCCAGACGATGGCCAGCGTCCACACCAGCGCAGCCAGGAAGACCACGAAAGCGCGGCGCATGATGTAGCGTTCAATGACCTTCATGAAGGCTTTTCTCGATTTTCTCGAACGGCATCATGCCACCGCACAAGGTAGCTGTCCGGCGGCGCCTGCACAACTGGCTCCATGGATGGTCGATCCGGTTCCGTCCCACATTGCGCGCGCCCCGGCGGTCGGAGTGTCGGCGGCAATGGATAAGAAAGGGAAAACATCGATGGTTAACAACAAGTTGCGGCAAAAAGCGGGGCCGTGCCGCGAAGAATCACCATCGATTCCGTTGGTCATATGGGGTGCGAATTTGGCAAAGTCTTGCCAAATGCGGGAAAACGACCAAATGTCGCGCATCGCTTCGAACCACTTCCCCAAAAGCTACGCATTTTCCGAAAGCAGGACATGATGAGCCAAAGACCGTCGATCGCCTTCGCCAAATTTTCCGCGCCCAAGAATGGCACGGTCTTCGTGCTGTCGGCGGATGAGGGCGGCCTGAGCGACGCCGCCAAGGCTTGCGATCCGGGCAAGACATTGGAGCGGGCCTTTCCGGTCGCCGAATTCACCGGCAAGTTCGCCAGCACCGTCGAAGTTCTGGCGCCCGAAGGAGCGTCGCTCGACAGGCTGGTGGCGATCGGCGCCGGCAAGGTGTCGGGGCTCGACGAATATGCGTGGCTGAAGCTTGGCGGCACCATTGCCGGGTCGCTGCGCAAGGCGACCGACGTGGCCGTGGTGCTCGAAATGGTCGGCGCCTCGCCGAGCGGCAAGGAGGCGGCAAGCCTCGCGGCAGGCATTCTTCTGCGCAGCTATGCCTTCGACAAGTACAAGACCAGGAAGGACAAGGACGAGGCCGAGCCGAAAAAGCCGGTCAAGGTCACCATCCACACCGCCGCTCCGGCCGCTGCGAAGAAGGCCTTCGCTGACGCCGAGGCGGTGATGGACGGCGTGCTTCTGGCGCGCGACCTGGTCAACGAACCGGCAAACGTGCTTGGGCCGGTTGAGTTCGCCGCCCGCGCCAAGGAACTCGAGGCGCTCGGCGTCAAGGTCGAGATCCTGGCCGAGAAGGAGATGAAGAAGCTCGGCATGGGCTCGCTGCTCGGTGTCGCGCAGGGCTCGCCGCGCGGCGCCCGCATGGCGATCATGCAGTGGAACGGCGGCAAGCCAAAGGACAGCCCGGTTGCGTTCGTCGGCAAGGGCGTCACGTTCGACACTGGCGGCAATTCGATGAAGCCGGCCTCCGGCATGGAGGACATGAAGGGCGACATGGGTGGTGCCGCCGCCGTCACCGGCCTGATGCATGCGCTGGCCGCGCGCAAGGCGAAGGCCAATGTCGTCGGCGTCATCGGCCTGGTCGAGAACGCCGTCGACGGCCATGCCCAGCGCCCCGGCGACATCGTCACTTCGATGTCGGGGCAGACCATCGAGGTGCTCAACACCGACGCCGAAGGCCGCCTCGTGCTGGCCGACGCGCTGTGGTACTGCAACGACCGTTTCCAGCCGAAATTCATGGTCAATCTGGCGACGCTGACCGGCGCCATCATGGTGGCGCTTGGCCAGCACCATGCCGGCCTGTTTTCCAACAACGACGAATTGGCGCAAAGGCTGACGGCGGCGGGGCAGGCGACGCAGGAGCGGCTGTGGCGCATGCCGCTCGGCGCCGAATATGACAAGCTGATCGATTCCAAGAATGCCGACATGAAGAACATTGGCGGCCGCTATGGCGGTGCCATCATCGCCGCGCAATTCCTGCAGCGCTTCGTCAAGGAGACCCCATGGGCGCATCTCGACATTGCCGGCACGGCGATGGGCTCGCCATCGAACGAGATCAACCAGTCCTGGGGTTCCGGTTTCGGCGTCAGGCTGCTCGATCGGCTGGTGCGAGACAATTATGAGCAGTAAGCGGGTTCATCCGGTATAGGCTGAGGCGATGGCCGACGTCTTGTTCTACCACCTGACCGAATCGACGCTGGAGGATGCACTGCCCGGCCTCCTGGAGCGCAGCATCGACCGTGGCTGGCGCGCCGTGGTGCAGACCGGCACCGAGGAACGCCGCGATGCGCTCGACCAGCATCTTTGGACTTTTCGCGACGATTCGTTCCTCGCCCATGCAACCGATCGTGAGGCCTATCCCGGTGAACAGCCGATCCTGTTGACCACCGGCGACGGCAATCTCAACGAGGCAAAAATCCGCTTCCTGGTCGATGGCGCCATGCCGCCCGAGCTTGGCGGTTACGAGCGTGCGGTGTTCCTGTTCGACGGCCACGATGCCGCCCAGGTCGAGGCGGCCCGGGGGCACTGGAAGACGATGAAGGACGCCGGCCACGCCGTCACCTACTGGCAGCAGACGCCGGACCGCCGCTGGGAGCGCAAGGCGTAGGCCAGCAGCTTGTCGCCGATGACCCTGTCTACGGCTTTGCCTTGATCCGGTTTTGTTTCCAGGTGGCATAGTCGCCGTATTTTACTTTCATGAACTCGTCCGCCATGTTGCGATCCGAACTCCTGAAAACGTACCAGTCGCCATCCGGAATCTTGCGCTGGTAAACCACCCTGCCGGCCTGGCGATGCTCGAAACAGGTGAGGGCGTCGGAGTCGCCTCCTGCTCCGTGCCATTTTGCGCGGAAGCACAGCTTGCCTCCTCCAGGGAGGAACCAGATGCCGTCGCCGTAGCCCAGCTTGCCCTTGTCCGAGGTCCAGGCGCTGAATTGGCGGCGCTGCACGGCAAAAAATCCGGCACCGTTTTGACCCCAGAGCCACGAACGGTTCTGGTACATCTGGTAGATACCCGCATCGGGCACCGCCTCCGCTTGGCTGGCCAGTTCGGCGACCTGCGCCGCTGTCATCGCTGCCGCGGGAAGCTGGAAGGCAAAGACACCAATGGAACAGGCAACCGCCGTTCCGATACAATTCCCCAATACTCGTTTCACGACCCTACCCCACTATTTTACGCCACGCCCAGTTTTGCGCCACACCCGGTACAGCACCCCCTAGGGCAAGATATGCTGGGTAACCCTCCAATCGGGCAGTCCATAGCCACCCAGCCACGGCCACACTTCCTTCTGGTTGAAGTAGACGACCGAGGTCAGGGCCGGAAATTCAGAATAGGACTTGCGGGAATCGATTTCCCATTGCGAGACATATTCCTGCTTCCCGACATAGCCGAGCTCCGCCACCACGACCGGCTTGTTGAAGCCCGCGACGCGGTCATAGCCGGGCTTCAGCGCCTCGGCGAACGTACGGTCGTGTCCGGTCTCGTTATTGTCCTTTTTCTGCAGCCCGAACACCGACAGGCCGATGACGTCGACGTAGTCGTCGCCGGGATAGTATTTTTCCAGACCCTCTTCGCCTTTGGGTGACCACATATATTTGGCGGCGGGGGCAGCCTTGCGGCAGATATCGACCTCGCGCTTGTAAGCGGCGATCCAGTCCTTGGGAGCCCAGTTGGCCCAGGTGAAGCGGCCGTTCTTGTCCTCCATTTCCTGCGCCCAGCGAATGGTTACCGGGCTCTTC
>NZ_JBFULQ010000314.1:0-6564 GCF_054049815.1 Mesorhizobium sp. P5_C1
GGAAGACGGCCGACAAGAAGCCGGTCAAGAACGGTGAGCTCTGGCAGGCGCTGGATGAGGCCAACAGGCGTCACAAGGTGACCTGGAACTGGGTCAAGGGCCACGCCGGCCATGCCGAGAACGAGCGCGCCGACGAACTCGCGCGCGAGGGCATGGCGCCGTTCAAGAAAGGCCCGRTCAAGCCCGCTGCTGCGCCGAAGCCAGTTGCGCAGGCAAAACAGCCGGTAGCAGCGAAGGCGCGGCGCTCGACCCAGAGTTATTGAACTCAGGAGCAGGTCAGCACTCTCAGGCAGGGATCTTCGATCATGCCGATCCTGTATTATGTCACCCATCCCCAGGTTCAGGTCGATGCCAACATTCCCGTGCCGGAATGGGGGTTGTCCGACATCGGACGAGCGAGAGCGGTTGCAATGCTCGACCAGCCCTGGATCGGCTCGATCCGGCGCATCGTGTCGTCGGCTGAACGCAAGGCGCTGGAAACCGCCGAAATCCTCGCAACACATCTCGGCCTTGCCATCGAGGTGAGGGAAAGGATGCATGAGAACGACCGATCGGCGACGGGGTTTTTACCGCCGCCGGAGTTCGAAGCGGTCGCGGACCAGTTCTTCGCCAACCCTCATGACAGCATTCGCGGATGGGAGCGGGCCATCGATGCCCAGCATCGCATCGTGAGCGAGGTCGACGCCGTGCTTGGCGCCGCCGACGCGGGCGACATTGCCTTCGTCGGCCATGGCGGCGTCGGAACGCTGCTGCTGCTCGCCCTCAGCGGTCGGCAGATCAGCCGCGAAGCGGATCAACCGGCGGGCGGCGGCAACCACTTCGCCTACGATCTCGGCGCACGCCGCCTTGTCCACGGATGGCAGCCGATCGACGCACCGGCGCAGCGTCGCGACGATTAACTTCGCTTCAGCGGATCAGCAGCGCCGTGCCGTAAAGCCCGAGCGCGAACACCGTGTGCGATACCAGGTTGAGGGCGCGGATCTGCATCGGTTTGGGCCGTTTCGAGGCGGCCCAGCCGGCACCCATGCCAGGCGCCAACAGGAACCAGCCGGCACCGACGGTGACGATGCCGAGGATGAAGGCCGGCAGGAAGGTCGGCGCCGCCAGCCATGCCGTTCCCGCCAGCGCGACCAGGATGATGCCGTAGACGATGCCGACAAAATAATGAAAGGCCCAGCCCAGCGCCACTTCCTGCGCGTACGGCTTTGCATCGCCGATATCGTCGTGGAAGACCTTGCCTTCCCTGAGATGCCACACCCAGCGGCCGACCAGGCCCCAGTTCGGTCGTGGCTGGGCAAACACCGTGTTCAGGAAAATCGCCCAGATGTCCATCAGCGCCGTGGCGCCGATGCCGATCGCGATACTGCGCCAGAAGATGTCAGACATCGTCGCGGTCCCCCCCAAAGCTGTCGGGCGAGGGGACTTTGCGGTCCCTGGCCTAACGCTGTCGCCAATATTGTTAGAGCTGTCCCAGAATATGAGCCGCGCCGGACTCGTCGACGCCGGGCTTGGTCTCGACATTGAGCGCCGTGACCTTGCCGTCATCGACGATCATCGAAAACCGCTTCGAGCGCAGTCCCATGCCGGCTGCGGAAAGGTCGTTGTCGAGGCCGACCGCCTTGGCGAAGTCACCGCTGCCATCGGCGATGAAAAGGATCTTGCCTTCGCCGCCGGTGAAGCGCGCCCAGGCGCCCATGACGTGGACGTCGTTGACCGAAACGACGGCGATGGTATCGACGCCGCGTGCCAGGATGGCGTCATGGTTCTCGAGATAGCCGGGCAAATGGTTGTTGCTGCAGGTCGGCGTGAAAGCGCCCGGAACACCGAAAAGCACAACCTTCTTGCCTGTGAAAATCTCGGCCGACGTGATCGGCTTCGCGCCGTCGGCGGTCATCGTCTTGAAGGTCACATCAGGCAGCTTGTCGCCAACGGAAATGGTCATGAGTTCCTCGTCTGGGAAAATGGGGGAGGTCGTGTGATTGCGTAGCGAACTCGACGGCCCTCTGCAACTGTCAAGGAGCGGCCTCAGTCCATGTCGCCCAAAAGTGAGCAGCTGTTTTGGCACTACGACATGGACAAAGAGAGGACCAAGTGCGTCGTATGAATCCGTTCAATGCGACGCGCTTTAAGGAAACGGCAACAGCCCTTCGACGGCGCCGGCCGAACTTGTCAGTGTATAATGAAGCCCGCCATCCGTCGGCGTTGTCGACGGGCGGTCGAGGATCGGCACGGTGAAGATCAGCTTGCCGTCCTTTTCGCTGCGGGCAGGGGTGCCGAACATATAATCCCGCTCGCCGGCGACAAAGAAATCCGCCGCCTCCGGATCGCCAGGAAAGCTCGCTTCGACAATCAGCGTCTCGTGGTCACCCGGCAGCACGTTGATGCCGAAATCGGACCTTGCGGGTGTAGGCAACGCCGCGAAGCTCGCCTTCACCAGCGCCGTGTCTTCGGCATTGTCCGGATCGGAGCCGGGGTCGACGGTCAGCCGCGTCTGCACCGGAATGCAGATCGTTTCACAAATGCCGAGAAAGATGTCGGCGTCGATAACGGCTGGATCTTTCGCCGCCGACAGGGTGAACACGACCGGCAGCGAAACCGGATAGTCGTAGCCTGCCCATTTGCCATAGCCTTCGTCATGACGCTGCGGCGCCGGGAAGGAAAGCTGGGCGTCGGCGATGTTCGTGCTGGCTGAAATGTCGAGCTGCGGCGGCACGCCCGCGTCGCCCGGGTCACGCCAGTAGGTCTTCCAGCCGGGCTTGAGCGCTATGTCGAGAACGCCCTGGATGCGGCCGGCGGCATCGGCCTTGCCGCTGGTCACCAGCCGGACCTTGCCGCCTTCGCTGTTGTACCACGACGATGATGAAGCGGCGGCGGGAAGAACGGTTGCCGATCCGATGGCGGCGCCGAGCAGCAGGATTTTCAAGCTTTGCATGGCGGTGATTTGATCGTCCGTTCGTGGCCGCGCAATGTTTTCATGACCTTGCCGGTATCATATTTGCGTGACCTCGAGGGAAGAATGCTCTGCCTGGTCACATAGGCTTTGGTCGAATCCCGCACGGTGCATCTTTTCGGCGCTTTGGAAACGCGTTACCTTTGCTGTCATGGACTTGTTGCGCCACAAGAAGACAGCCGCCAGCCGCGGTTTTCTCGACGATCAGTTCCTGATTGCCATGCCCGGCATGAAGGACGACCGTTTCACGCGCTCGGTCATCTACGTCTGCGCGCACAGCGATGAAGGCGCGATGGGCCTGATCATCAACCAGACACAGCAGATGCTTTTTCCGGATCTGCTCGTGCAACTGGGCATCATGAACGAACAGGAAGCGATCCGCTTGCCGGCGCAGGCTCGCGATTTCGTCGTGCGCAATGGCGGGCCCGTCGATCGCAGCCGGGGTTTCGTCCTGCATTCGGGTGACTACAGGGTGGAATCGTCGCTGACCGTGTCGGACGACATCTGCCTGACCGCGACCGTCGACATATTGCGCGCCATTTCGTCTGGCCGTGGACCCCGTCACGCGCTGATGGCGCTCGGCTATTCGGGTTGGGGCGCCGGCCAGTTGGAGACCGAGATCGCCGAGAATGGCTGGCTGACTTGCCCGGCCAACGCCGAGCTTCTGTTCGACACCGACATTGAGCGCAAGTACGACCGCATCCTCGCCTCGATCGGCATCGACCTCGCCCATCTCAGCCTCGCCGCCGGACACGCCTGAGCCTCATCACAGAGGTCTCAGGCTTGCGTCAGCGGATACTGTTCCTTCAGCGTCTTCAGCACCTGGTCGCCCGGCATCGGCGCGCCGAACATGAAGCTTTGCACATATTCGCAGCCCATCTGGCGCAGCTCCAGCGCGTCGCGTTCGTCCGAAATGCCCTCGGCGACCACKGACAGTCCGAGTTCATGCGCCATGTTGACCATGGATTTGAGCAGCACCGCGCGTTTGGGGGTGTTGTCGTCGACAAAGCTCTTGTCGATCTTGATCGTGTCGAAGGGAAAACGCGTCAGATAAGCCAGTGAGGAATAGCCGGTGCCGAAATCGTCCAGCGACAGGCCGATGCCGAGCTGTTTCAGCTTGGTCAGCACATGGGCCGTCTGCTCGGGATTATCCATCACCAGCGATTCAGTGAGCTCGAGCCGGAAGCAGCGCGGCTTCAGATTGGCGCGTGCGATGACCGAGCGGACGTCGCTGACCAGGTCGCGGCGGATGAGCTGGCGGCTGGACAGGTTGACCGAGACCGACAGCGGCGCGTCGCCGATCTGCTTTTGCCATCCGGCAAGGTCCTCGGCCGCCTGCTGCATGGCGAAGAGGCCGAGCTGCACGATCAGCCCGCAGCTTTCGGCGACCGGGATGAAATCTGCCGGCGGGATCATGCCGCGACGCGGATGGTCCCAGCGCAGCAAGGCCTCGAAGCCGGCGACGCTGCCATCCTCCAGCCGCACGATCGGCTGATAGGCGAGCGTGAATTCGCGCCGTTCGATGGCGCGGCGCAGGTCGGATTCGAACTGCAACCTGTCGGTGCCGACGGTGCGGAAGGCCGGGCGGAACGGCTCGATCCTGTCGCCGCCGAAGCGCTTGGCCTGATGCATGGCAAGCTCGGCGTCCTTGACCATGTCCTCGGCCGACATCTGCGTCGAGTTCCAGGTGATCAGTCCGATCGATGCGGTCAGCACGATCTCGCGCTTGGCAAAGGTGATCGGGTTGTTGATGGCATGCTTGATGGCGTCAGCGACGGCGGCGATGCGGGACGGATCCTGCTCGGACAACAGCATTAGTGCGAACTGATCGCCGGCAAAACGCGACAGCGAATCCTTCGGCTTGAGCAACCGGTGCAGCCGGCGCGCAATGGTCAAAAGGATGGTGTCGCCGGCCGAGATGCCGAGCCCGTCATTGACCTGCTTGAAACGGTCGATGTCGATGACGAAGACGGTCGGGCGCACTTTTTCTTCGGTGCGGGCGATCGAGATGACCGCTTCCAGCCGGTTCATCAACAGTTCGCGGTTCGGCAGCCCGGTCAAATTGTCGTGCACGGCGTCGTGCAGCAGACGCTCCTCGGATTTCTTCTGTTCGGTGACGTCGACCATGGTGCCGACGCAGCGAATGACTTCGCCGTCCGACCCGATCACCGGCCGCGCGCGCAGCGAGAACCAGTGATAGTGGCCGTCGGCGCCGCGCAGGCGGAAGTTCTGCGACACCCGGCCGCGCCGGTGTTCCAGCACCACGTCAAGCGTCGTGCGGAAGGTGTCGCGATCGTCGGCATGCAGCACCGGCAGCCAGTTGCGCGCGGCACCGCCAAGGCTGTTTGGCGCCAGACCGAGCTGGATGCTGACATCGGGCTTGGTGACGACGCGGTCGCGCAGCACGTCCCAGTCCCACACCGTATCGCCAGATCCGGCCACTGCCAGCGCCTGCCGCTCGAGGTCGGAGAACAGGCCCTGGTGCAGCGCGCCGCCGGCAAAGGCGTGCTGCATGACGGTGAAGCCGATCAGAAGGATGATCAGGATCAGTCCGCCGCCCAATGCCGGCTGGGCGATGTCGTTGTCGAGCATGCCGGTGATCGCCATCCATGACCCGCACAGCCACAACAGCACCATGACCCAACTGGGCACCAGCATGATGGCGCGGTCGTAGCCGCGTATGCCGAGGAAGATGATCAGGCCGAGCCCGGTCAGCGCGGTGGCGGCGAAGGACAGCCTGGCGATGCCGGCGGCGACGGCCGGATCGACGATGGCGACGCCGGCGATCAGCAGCAGTCCAAGGATCCAGACCAGCGCGCCATAGCTGAAATGGCCGTGCCATCGGTTGAGGTTGAGATAGGCGAACAGGAACACCACGAAGGTTCCCGCCAGCGCCACCTCCGTTCCCGCTCGCCACATCTGCTCGTTGCCGGGCGAGATCTCGATGATCTTGTTGAGGAAGCCGAAATCGACGCAAATATAGGCCAGCACCGCCCAGGCGAGCGCCGCGGTCGCCGGGAACATCGAGGTTCCCTTGACCACGAAAAGGATGGTCAGGAACAGCGCCAGCAAGCCGGCGATGCCGATGACGATGCCGCGAAACAGCGTGTAGGAATTGACCGAGTCCTTGTAGGATTCCGGATCCCACAAATAGACTTGCGGCAGTTTCGGCGAAGCCAGTTCGGCGATGAAGGTGATCACCGTGCCCGGGTTCAGCGTCACCCGGAACACGTCGGCGTCGGGGCTGGTCTGGCGGTCGAGCGCGAAGCCTTCGCTGGGCGTGATGGCGGCGATACGGGTCGAGCCGAGATCGGGCCAGAAGATGCCGGAATTCACCAGTCGGAAATGCGGCGCGACGATCAGCCGGTCGAGCTGCTGGTCGGTGGTGTTGGCCAGCGCGAACACCGCCCAGTCGCCGGTCGAACGCGCATCATTAGCCTCGACCTCGATGCGCCGCACGATGCCGTCCGGTCCGGGAGCGGTCGACACCTGGAAATTCTCGCCCTGGTTCCGGTAGATCTCGACGGCGCCCGAAAGGTCGAGCGCGACGTCGTCGCGGGCAATCTTGATCGGTTCGACGGCGAAGGCCGACGATGCCGCGCACAGCGTCAGGA
>NZ_JBFULQ010000315.1:0-6548 GCF_054049815.1 Mesorhizobium sp. P5_C1
GGTGGCGTCCTGCACCCGCTGCAGCACGCCTTCCTCGACACCTTCGCCACGCAATGCGGCTTCTGCACGCCGGGCATGATCATGGCCGCCAAGGTGCTGCTCGACCATACACCCAATCCCAGCCGCGACGACGTGGTCGAGRCGCTGTCGGGCAACATCTGCCGTTGTACCGGCTACGAGCCGATCATCCAGGCGGTGCTGCGTGCAGCCCGCGCCAATTCGCAGAACGCGGCCTGAGGGAAGCAAACATGGAACTGCGCAAGAGCTACTTCGCCGATGTCCGCAAGGATGATCTGCACGAGATCGGCCAGCCCCGGCCGCGCTCGGATTCACCCGGTCATGTCACCGGCAAGACCGCTTTTTTCGCCGACCGCAGTTTCCCCGGCATGCTGCACCTGAAGATGGTGCGCAGCCCGCATCATCACGCCCGCATCCGCTCGATCGACACCGCCGAGGCGGAAAAGCATCCAGGCGTGGTGAAAATCCTGACCGCCAAGGACGTGCCGCACAATGTCTACACCATCCTGATCCTGATCCAGATTGGACCGGAGGACGAGACGGTGCTCGCCGACGGCAAAGTGCGCTGGAAGGGCGAGGCCGTCGTCGCCGTTCTGGCCGAAACCGAGCGCGCCGCCCAAGAAGCCGCCGCCAAGGTCAAGGTCGACTATGAAGTGCTGCCGGCCGTCTTCGACATGGAGGAAGCACTGAAGCCCGGCGCGCCGCTGGTCAACGAGTACCACGGTCAGAACTATTATCTCTATGACAGCGGCGAATGCCGCAAGGTGCGTTTCGGCGATATCGAGGCAGGCTTCGCGGGCGCGGACCACATCCTCGAGCAGAGCTACCAGTCCTCGCCGATCGAGCATGCGCCGACCGAGACCACCGGCTGCGTGGTGGCGCCCGAAGGCAATGACCGCTTCACCTGCTRCACCAACACGCAAGCGATGTTCTTCACCCTCGACAACGCCTCGATTATCCTGCACATGCCCGGCAACAAGCTCCATTTCGTCGGCGGCACCGTCGGCGGCGGCTTCGGCGGCAAGGTCGACGTCATCGTCGAGCCGATCGCCATTCTCGGCGCCAAGCTCACCGACCGTCCGGTTTCCTTCATCTACAGCCGCGAGGAGGAGATGCAGATCTCCTCGCCGCGCGCCGCCGAAAAGGTGGTCATCAAGGACGGCGTCATGAAGGACGGCCGCATCGTCGCGCGCAAGGTCACCGGCTATACCGACGCCGGCGCCTATTCGCGCCATTCGCCTTACGGCGCGCAGAAGGGGGCCGGCCACTATCCCGGCCCCTACACCATCCCCAATGTCTGGATCGACACCTACTGCGTTTACACCAACCGCACGCCCTCCTCCGCCATGCGCGGCTTCGGCGTCACCATTGGCGACTTCGCTCTGGAGGTGCAGATGGACAAGCTGGCGCGGCTGATCGGCATGGATCCGCTCGAATTCCGCTTCATCAACGCCTATCGTGACGGCGACATGAAGGCGCATCGCCAGCCGACCGAGGGTGCGGCGCTGATCGAGTGCATGCAGGAAGCCTCGCGCGCCGCCAACTGGCYGGTGGCGGAAAAATTCATGGCGATGTCTTCCTACGTGAAGGGAGCTTGAGATGGCGATCAGGCGCGGACGCGGCGTTGCCGCCATCAACTATCCAACCGGCATGAACCTTGGCGGCGACCCGACCCAGGCCCTGGTGCATTCGACGCCGACCGGCAATTTCATGGTCACACTGTCATCGGTCGATCTCGGCCAGGGCATGAAGCAGATCATGGCGCAGATTTGCGCCGAGACGATCGGCGTGCCGACCGACCGCGTCGTCGTCGACACCGCCGACACCGATACCGGCCCGCACTGCATGGGCACCTTCGCCTCGCGCGGCACCCACCGCGCCGGCAACGCCGTCATCCAGGCCGCCAGGGAAGCCCGCCAGGTGATGCTGGAAGTGGCCGCAGAGGAGCTGGAAGTGAACGCCTCCGACCTCGAGACCGATGGACAGGGCAACATCCTGGTCAAGGGCGCGCCGCAAAAATCGATCTCGATCTTCGACGTCGCACTGTCGGCTCATTTCAAGCGCGGCCGCTCGATCTCCGGCCGCGGCATGTTCCTGATCCCGCGCTCCTATCCCGAGAAAGAGACCGGCGCGATGAAGCCGTCGACCTGCTATGCGCATGCCTGCACCGTGGCCGAGGTCGAGGTTGATGACGAGACCGGCGAGGTCACAGTGCTGACGGTGAAGAACATTTTTGAGATCGGCCGTGCGCTGAACCCGAAAATGGTCGAGCAGCAGCTCGTCGGCGGCTCATGGATGGGCATCAGCCATGCGCTTTACGAGACGACCGAGCCCTACTATCCCAACCGCGACCATGGCGGCACCGACTTCAACCAGTATCTGATGCCTGGCCCCGGCGATCTTGCCGAGACCGAGATCATCGTGCTGGAGCGGCCGTCGGCCGACGGGCCTTATGGCGCCAAGGGGCCGGGCGAAATGTGCGCAAACCCGCAGATCCCCGCCGTTGCCAATGCCGTCTTCGACGCCGTCGGCGTGCGCATCGACACGCTGCCGATCACGCCCGAGCGCATCCTGCGCGCGCTCAGGGCGCAAGCGGCGAACTGAGTGATCGAAATGCCCGAGGTGAACGCCGAGACATCGCCGACCTCGCCGGAGGCTGTGGCGCAGCACCTGGCCGCCTCGCGCTATCTAGCCGATGACAGCCTGGCAACCGCCATCTTCCTGGCTATCCGGCTGGGCAAGCCGCTCCTGCTCGAAGGCGCGCCGGGCGTCGGCAAGACGGAAGCGGCCAAGGCGATCGCACAGTTGCTCGGCCGCGATCTCGTACGGCTGCAATGCCACGAAGGCATCGACGCCGCGCACGCGCTCTACGAATGGAACTACCAGCGCCAGTTGCTCGCCATCCGCCACGCCGGCGAGCACGAGATCGACATCTATGACGATCGCTTCCTGATCGCCCGGCCGCTGCTGCAGGTGCTGAAGGCGCCGGAGCAGCGCGTGCTGCTGGTCGACGAGATCGACCGATCGGACCATGAATTTGAGGCGCTGCTTCTGGAATTCCTCTCCGATTTCCAGATCAGCATTCCCGAGCGCGGGACCATCCGCGCCACAGCTCAGCCGATCGTCATCCTGACCTCGAACCGCACCCGCGAACTCGCCGAGGCGCTGCGCCGACGCTGCGTCTACCACTGGATCGGCTATCCCGACGCCGAGCGCGAGGCCGCCATCATCATGCTGCGCGCCGGCGATGTGGCGCAAGACACCGCACGCGCAGTGGCGACAGCCGTGCAGAGCATCCGTGCGCGCCCGCTGGCCAAGCCGCCCGGCATTGCCGAGGCGGTCGAATGGGCCAACGCAGCGACCATTCTGGAAAGGGGCGGCAGCCCGTGGCCCGAAGCCTTCCGCCGATCGATCGGCGTGCTGATCAAGGACGAAGAAGACCTGACCTACATCGCGCCGGAGCTTGGCCGGATTGTCGAGGAGGCCATGGCGTGAACGCCCTGCCCCGCGCGGCCGCGCCGTTCCTCGGCTTCGGCCGGCTGCTGCGCCGTTACGGCTTTGCCGTCGCGCCGGAGCAGGTGTCCGGCTTCATGCAGGCCGTGACATTGCTCGGGCCGCGTTCGATGGCCGACATCCGCGAAGCGGCCCTTGCGACGCTGGCGCCGCCGCCAGACCGCCGCGACGAATTCGAGGCGCATTTCCAGAACCATTTCTACGGCAACGCATCCGCCGTGGTCGAAGGAGACGGAGATGAGGAAATCAATATCAAGGATGATGGCGGCGCTGACGTCGAACGGATCGAAGCCGAGCACAGCCAAGAAGGCGGCGAACTGTCCTCGGCCCTGGAGCAATTGAGCGCGCGCGATTTCCAGCGCGACGACGATAGGCTGGCCGCCTTCCGCCGCAAGCTGTCCCCGGCCTTGCCTGCCCGCCGCTCCTTCCGCACCGTGCGCACCCACTCGCGCGGCAAACTCGATCTGCGCCGGTCGCTCAGGGAAATCGTCAGTGCCGATGGCGACGTGCCCTCGCCGCTGCTGCGTCGCCGGCAGACTGTGCCGCGCAAGCTGCTGATCCTGATCGACGTCTCCGGCTCGATGAAGCTGCACACGTCAGACTATCTCAAGCTCGCCCATGCCGCAGTGCAAGGTGCTGACCGCGCCGAAATCTTCACCTTCGGCACCCGGCTCACCCGCATTACCGCCGCACTGCGCATTCGCGACCGCGACCAGGCGCTGGCCCGCGCGGCGGCGCAGGTCGATGACTGGGACGGCGGCACCCGCATGGGGCCGACGCTGCTCGCTTTCCTGTCGGTGCCACGCTTCTCCGCTTTCGCCCGCGGTGCAGCGATCGTCATCCTCTCCGATGCGCTGGAGCGCGGCGATCATGCCGAACTGGAGACAGCGATGCGTCGGCTGAGCGCGCGCGCTTTCCGATTGTCTCTCGCGACGCCGCTCGCCGGCGACCCGCGCTTCTGGCCTGCAACGGCAGCACTGCGCGCCATCCTGCCGGTGCTCGACGATCTCATCGACGGCTCGTCGCTCAAGGGCCTCACCGATTTCATCCTGTCGCTCGCCCGCCCGACCCCGGCGGCGGCGGCAATCTGGAAGAGGGTTTCGTGATGCAGAAAGCAATCGACGCGCATTTCCACATCTGGCGCCAACAGGACCAGCCCTGGCTGGTCGGACCGATGGTGCCGCGCATCTTTGGCCCCTATGAGCCGATCCGCCGCGACTACCCGATCGAGGAATTCTTGGCCGACCAGAAGGGATCGGGCGTCGAAAAAGCCGTCTATGTCCAGACCAACTGGGCCAAGGAAGATTTCGAGAAGGAGGTCGCCTTCCTGCAGAAAACGGCGGATGAGACCGGCTGGCCACACGCCATCGTCGGCTACACCGACATGACCGTGGACGATATCAGGCCCCAGATCGACCGGCTGAAGAAATATCCGCTGCTGCGCGGCGTGCGCATGCAATTGCACTGGCACGAGACGCCGGCCTTCCGCTTCGCCACTTCGGCCGACCAGGTCATCGATCCCAAGGTCCGCGCCAATGTCGCCCGGCTGAAGCACTACGGCCTGTCCTTCGACCTTCAGCTATTCCCTGCCCAGATGAAGGACGGGCTGACGCTGGTCGGCGAGAACCCGGAGACCAATTTCATCCTCACCCATGCCGGCATGCTCACCGGCATGGAGCCCGAAATCACGGAAGCCTGGAAGGCAGGCCTGCGCACGCTGTCGGCCGCGCCCAATTTCCATGCAAAACTGTCCGGCCTCGGCACCTTCGTCCACGGCAACCACCCGGCTCTGATCGCTTACATCGTCGACAATGCGATCGACATCCTGGGCGCGGACCATCTGATGTTCGGCTCGAACTTCCCGATCGAGAAACTGTGGACCAGCCACGCCGAGCTGATCAAGGCGCATCGCGCGGCGGTGGCCAAGCATGGCGCGAAAGCTGAGGCGGATATTTTCTGGAACACGGCCGAGAGAGTTTATCGGCCTGCATAGCACACGCCTTCCCTTCTCAAGAAGGTGGCCAAGCGCCTTTGATGTATCTGCTCACAACGGCCGGCCTAAAACCTGGACCATATGCCGTTTCGCCCCAATACTGACTGGCCCCGCCATCCGCACCAGCTTGAAGCCCTGCCGCTGCCAAAAGCGAAGAGCCTGCTCATTTTCTGTGATCACGCCGAGTTCCACCCACTTGACGTTCTGGGATTTCAGCCACCTGAAAAAGTCGTCGCACAGTGTACGCCCCAACCCTCTTCCGCGAAGTGCTTTGTCGATCATGAACAACGCGATCCACCAACACTCCACTCGCGGATAATTGCGGTCGCAGGCCAGCAAGCCCACGAATTCACCATCGATTGCCTTCACCCCGAATACGAATTTGTCGGCTTCCGTTCGGTTCGGTGGAAAGTTCTCAAATTCCTCCTTTGCGGTGGCAACGTTGGGCGGCTCGCCTCGTTCCAGCACGACATAGTCAGAGCAGCCCTGATACAGCGGCACCAGTCGTGAAGCGTCAATTCCAATCAGGCCTTCAATCTCGTAGCCAGAGAGCGACGTTGGAAATCTGGTGCTTTTGTCCATGAAAGTTCCAGCCGCGGGAAGCAACCGCCCTCACTTCACCTCGAACTGCGGATCGACGGGGATCTGCATCGCCGTGACCAGATGGTTGGTCTGGCCGGCCAGCCCGATGATCGAAACCAGTTCGCCATGCTGCACGTCTGTCATGCCCTTCGCCCGGGCCGCCGCCGTGTGCGAGTGGACGCAGTAGGAGCAGCCATTGGCGGTCGACACCGCGATATAGATCATCTCCTTGGTCAATGGATCGATGGCGCTGTCAGCGACCATCACCACCTTCAACTGTTCCCAGATCCGCTTCAGCGCCGGTGGATCATTGGCCAGCCCCCGCCAGAAATTGTTGACGAAATCGGCTTTGCGAGTCGCGCGGATGTCGTCGAACACCGCCTTCACAGCCGGGATCTTCTCCACCTCGGCATCGCTCAGAAGTTTCGTGGTGGCCATGGCT
>NZ_JBFULQ010000316.1:0-6547 GCF_054049815.1 Mesorhizobium sp. P5_C1
TCACGGCAGAGACTGAACCCGAACATCCGCGACGGCGTGTCTCTGGGCTAAGACCATCTTTGGTTGTAGATTGAGGGAACGATTAACCGCGAATCCGGTAGCATCGCGCAGGCAAGCAGGCGGGGTTTTCGGACATGACGGGCGAAAGGTTGAAGCTGACGCATGTTGCTGCGCTGCTTGGCGCGCTCGTGCTTTCAGCCATCGCGGTCACCGAGCCGCAGGCCGCCTCGCGCGTCTGCCGCCAGTTGGAAGCCGATCTTGCCGCTGCCTCGCGCGGCGGCGGTGGTGGCCCGGCATTGATCCGCAAATACGACGCGGCAATCGAAAGGCAGCGCGAACAGATCTCCAGGGCCCGCAGCAAATCCAGCAGCGCCGGTTGCGGCTTTTCGCTGTTCAGCCGCAATGTCAGAGAATGCGCCGGGCTCAACGCCACCATCGATCGTATGAATGCCAATCTCGATAGCCTGCAGGCCAAGCGCGCCAAGCTCGCCAGCGGCGGCTCGCGCCGCGACCGTGGCCGCATCCTGGCGGCGCTCGAGGCCAAGGGCTGCCGCGACGACACTTTTGTACCGCGGAACGCTCCGCTGCAGGAGGCGAACCGCGAAGACGGCAACGCAAACCTGTTCGAACAGCTTTTCGGCGGCAACAGCCAGCAGCTCGATGCGCTCGATGAGCCTGACGTTCCGGGCGAGGAGCCCGATGTCAGCAGGGTGCTCAACCGGCCCGGCGTACCGGATTTTTCGAGCGTCGGCGGCGGCGAGTTCCACACCACATGCGTGCGCACCTGCGACGGCTATTTCTTCCCGATGTCGAATTCGGCTTCGACGAGCGATTTCGAGCGCGACCAGAAGAATTGCGAATCAAGCTGCCCTGGCACAGAGATGCAGGTTTTCTATTCGCGCGGCATGGATGACGATTCGGCTGAGATGACGTCATCGGTCACCGGCCGGCCCTACAGCGAATTGCCGACCGCCTATCTCTACAAGCAGTCCAACATGCCGCTGCCGCCGGCTTGCGGCTGCAACGCCGCGCGGAATTTCCAGGTCATCGCCGGCAACCCGCCGAATCCTGAGCAGTCCCAGCCCGAAACGGACGCGACACCGTCCATTCCGGTTCCGGCTACCAAGCCCGATCCGGGTACCGATCCGGAAACCCTGGCCAATGTGGAGGGCGGACTCGACCGCGAGGCGATCAAGCGACTTTCCGCCAAGCCGGTGACGTCGCCGGTGTCAGCCTTGCCACCGGACCAACGCAAGGTCAGGGTCGTCGGGCCAACGTTCCTTCCCGACCCATCAGCGGCAATAAATCTGCAAGCTCCGGCCCCGAAGGCAGTCCGGTAAGCGCGAGCCTCAGCGGCATGAACAGCGCCTTGCCCTTGCGGCCGGTTGCTTCCCTGATCTTGCCCGTCCACTCTTTCCAGACCGTCCCGTTCCAGGGTTCCTCCGGCAGCAGGTCGAACGCTTGACCCAGGAAATCGCGGTCGTCGTCGGAAAATTCCGGCCTCTCCTGCGGGCCCTCGCGCAAGGTGCGCCACCAGCTTGTCGCATCGGCCAGCCTGTCGAGATTGCCGCGCACCGCAAGCCAGAACGGCTCGGCCTGGTCACCCGAGACGCCGAGCACGATCAGCCGGTCTTGCGCCTCGGAGAACGGCATATGGTGCAACAGCGCCCGGTTGAGCACGAAGAGCTCGTCAGGATCGAACTTGGCCGCGGATTTCGATGTCGCCGCCGGATCGAAGCGTTCGGCGAGTTCGGCCATCGTTGGCACAGCCGCGACATTCTCCGAGGTGCCGACCAGCACGGCGAGCGAAGCGACGGCCATCGGCTCGATGCCGTCCGCGCGCAGGCTTTCGATGGAGAGCGCGCCGGAGCGTTTCGACAACCCCTCGCCCGATGCCGTGGTCAAGAGGTTGTGGTGGCCGAACACCGGCGGTTCTGCAGCCAGCGCCTGGAACAGGGCGATCTGCACGCCGGTGTTGGTGACGTGGTCGTCACCACGGATGACATGACTGACGCCCATCTCGATGTCGTCGACCACCGAAGGCAGGGTATAGAGATAGGTGCCGTCCTCGCGCACCAGAACCGGGTCCGAAAGCGAGGCAAGATCGACGGTTTCCTCGCCACGCACCAGATCGTTCCAGTGAATTTCGGTACGTTCGGGTTGCAGTGGATCGCCTGAGAAATTGGGCAACAGGAAGCGCCAGTGCGGGCGGCGCCCATCGGCCTGGTATTCGGCGATCTGCTCCGGCGAAAGCGCCAGCGCCTCGCGGCCATAGACTGGCGGCAGGCCACGCGTGCGGCGCACCTTGCGCCTGAGGTCGAGCTCCTCCGGAGTCTCGTAGCAGGCGTAGAGAACGCCGGCCGCCTTCAGCCTTTCGACCGCCGCGTCATAGACCTCGAAACGCCGCGATTGGTATTCGGTGGCATCCGGGAAAATGCCCAGCCAATGCAAATCGTAGAGGATGGCGTCTGAGAATTCCTGCTTCGAGCGGGCAATGTCGGTGTCGTCGAAACGCTGGATAAAGCGGCCCTTGTTGTTCATGGCAAACAGCCAGTTGAACAGGGCGGTGCGCGCATTGCCGATATGAATGCGGCCGGTTGGCGACGGGGCGAAACGAACGGTAACTGTCATGAGCGGGGCGTACCGGATGCTTTTGTGATTGACAAGACGCGCCCCCGCGCGGTGCGGCAGACATAGAACAGGACGCGCGCAATGAAAAGACCGGGGCGGCGTGCGCCTCAGGCGGCGTATAGACATGCGTGCTTGCGCCGACGAACAAGTCGTCGAAGGCGATCAGCGGCCGAAGTCATCGGAACTGAGGCGGGTCCAGCGGTCGCCCATCAACCCACCGATAAAGATGTCGCCGGAGCGGACCGCTTCCGTGACCTCAGCCATCCGCGAGCGAACCATCGTCCCCCCGGCATAGCGGAAGAAGACATTCTTGTAGCCGAAGAGTTGGGGCATGAATCTGCCCTGCGTCTGCCCGGTGATGCCCGCGCAGCCCATATCCCACGCGGCCGCGATAAGGCCATCCAGCGTCGCGCCCCAGTGGGATCCTGAAGCCTGGATTTGCAGCAGGTTCGCGATGCCGCCGGCTTGACCGTAGAAGGCGTAGCAACCGAGCATCTTGCCCGTTTCGTCGTAAGTCCCGCCGAAATGAAGTGGCCCATCGGCCCGCTTCTCGGCCGCCAGCGCGAGCAGCCGTGTCAGCTCGCCATCCTTCCAACTCGGCCGAAGCGAGTAATCGGACAGGAGGGTCGGCAGCCGCTCGGCAAATTGCGCTGCATCGATCGGCTCACGGTGGACACGATGCGACGACGAAAGCGGGACCGGGTGCTCGAACCTTCCTTTAGCGAGAACATCGAATGCTCTCGCGCAGGGATCGGTCGCCAAGCGAGGCAGGCCAGGCCATTTGCGGTGCAGTGCGGCGGCGGCCATAGCCGCCGGCCGGAAAACACAGGTCCATCCCAGACAATGAACCGGCAGGAGCTGATACTTCATCGGGCGCGCGAAGGCCAAGGATGTCCGGTTGGCCGAATCGGTCAGCTGCACATCGAATTTTCCTTGATTCAAGGCACGCAGCAATTGCGGTCCTGCCGAGCCGTGATCGGTGCCGGGGTCGGACATGAGCGGACCGATGATTGCCGCATTCAATGCCGTTCCGTTGAGCTCGTAGCGGGCTTTCAGGACGCCGAGGAACCCACCTAGACGTCCTTGCGGGTTGATCTGGACCRGAGCGTTGCTCTCACCGGGCTGGCCGGCAGGATCAAGATAAATCTCTCTCATATACTCGGCCGTCTCCGCGATCGCGCGATCGAGGAGGTGACGCCGCCGCTGGCGAAACTTCGCCAGGAAGAGTGCGGCGACGCTCTCGAGATCTTCGGCAGCGAGCGGCCGAACCGAGCCGTGCCGAGTTTCCAGCACCGACGGCGCAGCCACCTTTTCCGAACCGGCATTTGCGGAAACAAGATGCATCTTGAAGCCTATCTGCCGCAGAGCGAAATCCTGGGCAGGTTAGTCGGATTCCAGGATATGCATAGACCGTCTCTGGGTTGCCTAGAGAAGGCTTATACCAACCAGTAGTAGAAACAACGTAAACAAGACGTCTCAAAACTCAGGATCTGGAACGCCCTGGATATGGTTCGCGTCACTCCAACCGACTGACGAAAGCCCGCTCTATTGCAACCGCGATGGAGCCCGAGAGGTGGCCTCCGGCCGGAGCCGGAGGCCACTTCAGATCAGATGACCAGTCCCTTGGTCAGTTCGAGCGCCTGACGCTCGAACAGTCGGCGGTAGATGCCGCCCTTCAGCCGGATCAGCTCGTCATGCGAGCCTTCCTCGACGATCTTGCCGCGATCGAAGACCAGGAGCCTGTCCAGCGCCCGCACCGTCGAAAGCCGGTGCGCGATGACCAGCGTCGTGCGCCCGACCATCAGCCGTTCCATCGCCTGCTGGATCAGGACCTCCGATTCAGAATCGAGGCTCGATGTCGCCTCGTCCAGGATCAGGATGCGCGCATCGGCAAGGAAAGCGCGCGCGATTGCCACGCGCTGACGCTCGCCGCCCGACAGTTTCACACCGCGTTCGCCGACCAGCGTGCCGTAGCCCTTCGGCAGGTTGGCGATGAAGTCATGCGCACTCGCCAGCCGCGCCGCGTGCTCGATCTCATCCTGCGTCGCCGTCGGCCGGGCATAGGCAATGTTCTCGGCCAGCGACCGGTGGAACAGGATCGGCTCCTGCTGGACGATGGCGATCTGCCCGCGCAGCGACGCTTGCGCCAACTGCGCGATGTCCTGGCCGTCGACCAGGATTCTTCCCGCATTGACGTCATAGAGCCGCTGGATCAGCTTGACGAAAGTCGTCTTGCCCGAACCCGAATGGCCGACGAGGCCGACACGTTCACCCGGCGCGATATCGACCGAAAAGTCGCGATAAAGGGGCGATCGGTGATTGCCGTAATGAAAGGTGACGTTGTCGAAGCGGATAGCCCCCTGCGTGATCCGGATCGGCTTGGCGCCGGGCCGGTCCTCGATGCCGAGCGGTTCGGACTGGAACTCGACCAGCTCCTCCATGTCGTTGATCGAACGCTGCAGGTTGCGGATATGGGTGCCGATATCTCTGAGATATCCCTGCAGCACGAAGAACGACGTCAGCATGAAGGCAACGTCACCGGCGCTCGCTTGCCCCCACGACCACAGCATCAACGCCAGGCCGATCACCGCGGCTCTCATGACCAGCAACAGCGCCCCTTGCGTGGTGCCGTTGATGGTGCCGCGTACCCAGGTCCGCCGCGTGCGCGCACGCCATTTGGCGACGACCCTGGCGAGGCGTCGCTCTTCGCGCTCCTCGGCGCCAAATCCCTTGACCACGGCGTTGCAGCTCACCGCGTCGGCCAGCGAGCCGCCGAGGCGCGTGTCCCAGGTGTTGGCGAGCCGCGCAGCCGGTGCGACATAGCCGAGCGACAACATCGCCGTCACCGCGATGAACAGCACCGATCCGGCGGCAACGACCACGCCCATCAGCGGCCAAAACCAGCCGAGCAGCAGCGTCGAGCCAATCAGCATGGCGACGGACGGCAGCAGCGCGATGAGGATCGTGTCGTTGAGCAGGTCGAGCGCCCACATGCCGCGCGTCACCTTGCGCACGGTCGAGCCGGCAAAGCTGTTGGCATGCCAGTCGGTGGAAAAGCGCTGGACGCGATGGAAGGTGTCAGCGGCGATATCGGCCATCATCTTCAGCGTCAGCTCGACGATCGCCATGAAGGCAAGGTTGCGCAGCACGACGCCGGTCAACGCCAGCGCCATCAGCATCGAGAACGCGGTCATCGCGGCATTCCAGGCAATGGCATCGGCGCCGGCGCTGCTGGCGACGGCGTCGACCAGCCGGCCTGAATAAAGCGGCGTCAAAACGTCGGCCAGCGTCGACAACAGGAAGCCGCCCATGATGAGCGAAAGCCGCCACGGCTGACGCCGCCAATGGGTGAGCGTGAAACCAAGAACGCTGCGAAAGGCGCTCGCGCGCAAATCGATTCTGAAACGAGCCATGATGTCATTCGGGCGCAAACGAGCCCGATCCCAGTAAGGTCGAAAATTGAAGAAGCCGCGCAAGGGGCTAGCGATTGCCCAGAATGCGGAGCGGCATATTTGGCGTCTCGCCCGTAATCGGGCGGCGACCGGCATCGGCATAAGCCTGCGCTCAATCCGGCATCAGCGCGAGGGCAAACCCTCGCTGAGCGCCGGATGAGACCTAGGCTTCGCGGCCTCGCATTACCATTTGAAATACAGCCATTCGGACCTCCCGCAAATGAATCGCGGAACGGTCCTTATAAAGACGCCCCGATGCATCGCCAAGATCGGCTCATGTCGAAAGTCTATCTGGTCCAAGCACTGAGGTTATTTTGCAACAACGGCGGATGTCGCCATGGTCGCACGCTCGTCATTGCGGAATGCGATCGAGGCGCATGTATCGACCATCCGTCGATGCCTTGAAGCCCAGTTTCTCATAGACCCCGTGTGCGTCGCTGGTCGACAGGCTCCAGTGCGAAACC
>NZ_JBFULQ010000317.1:0-6513 GCF_054049815.1 Mesorhizobium sp. P5_C1
GCGCGGTACTGGTTCGAGGAAACCGCCGATATCTGCCCGAACCATGTTCTCGAATATCCCGACCCGAACGTCGTCGTCGGCACAAGGCTCGACATCCTGCCGGTCGAAATCGTCGTGCGTGGCTATCTGGCGGGAACCACCAGCACCTCGATCCTGACAAGGTACCGGCGCGGTGACCGGGACATGTATGGAATGACCCTGCCGAACGGCCTGCGCGACAATGAAAAACTGGCCGAGCCAATCATCACGCCGACCAGCAAAGCCCAGCACGGTGGCCATGACGAGCCGCTGTCCAAGGCCGAGATCCTTGACCAGGGCCTTCTCACCCAGGCGCAGTGGGATACCGTGTCGGGCTATGCCTTGCGGCTGTTCGCCCGTGGACAGCAGCGCGCCGCCGAACGCGGCCTCATCCTCGCCGATACGAAGTACGAATTCGGCACCGACAGGAACGGGACCATAATCCTTGCCGACGAAATCCACACGCCGGACAGCAGCCGGTACTGGATCGCCAAGAGCTATGAGGAAGCCCTCGCCAGCGGCAGCCGGCCGGAGAGTTTCGACAAGGATTTCATCCGGTCGTGGGTCTCTGCGCGATGCGATCCTTACAGCCAACCGATACCTGACATACCCGACGAGATTGTCGAACAGGCATCCCGGGTCTATGCACAGGCTTACGAGGCAATCACGGGCAGAGAATTCTCTCCCGACCTTTCTGGGCATAACGTCCTGGATCGCATTCGCTCAAACCTCGCGCGTTACTTCTAGCGGCCAAGCGAGACTTCGGTGGGTGGCGCGTTGACCTCTCGGCGCCATGACGCTACGGGATCGAGGGCATTGACCTCGAAGGATTTCCCCCATGGTGCACTACGCTGAAGGACGGCCGCTCGGCGATCTGACGCTGCGCACGCTGGCCATGCCTTCGGATGCCAATGCGGCCGGCGACATCTTCGGCGGCTGGGTGATGGCGCAGATGGACCTTGCCTGCGGCATCCGTGCTGCCGAGCGCGCCAAGGGCCGCGTGGTGACGGCGGCGGTCAAGGAGATGTCGTTCGCCAAGCCGATGAAGATCGGCGACACGCTGTGCATCTACACCCATGTCGAGCGTGTCGGCCGCACCTCGATGACGCTCAAGGTCGAGGCCTGGGCGCAGCGCTATCTCTCAGACCTGATGGAGAAGGTCACCCATGCCGATTTCGTCATGGTGGCGCTGGATGGCGAGGGCAAGCCAAAGGCGGTTCCGGCAGAAGCCTGACCGGGGCTTCGGCGCGCAGCCATGCCGGGGTGAACACGCGGCAGATGCGAAACGGGCCGCGCGCACGGTCTGTTGATGAACGAAGACAATCAGTCAACGATTGCTGAACGCCGCGCTGGCAGGTACCGCCGCGGCTTTGTCCTTGTCCGCTGACGGCGTTCGTCTGAAAGGCAGACCCGAACCCGGTCAACTGCCGCCGACGGAATGCAATGTCGCTAGCGCAGCCATCGGCGAAAACCATTCCAATACAAAGGCTTCAGGCATGCGTCGCGTCGAATTTCTCGCGTGCTGCCCGCACGCGCGTGGTGTTGACGCGAGCCCATTCACCGAGTGCGCTGACCGGGATCAGCAACTCATGGCCGAGTTCTGTCAGCTCGTAATCGACGCGTGGCGGAATGGTCGGGAACACCGTGCGGGTGACGAAGCCGTCTCGCTCCAATCCGCGCAAGGTGGTGGTCAGCATCTTCTGCGAGATGCCGCCGACAGCAGCGCGTAACTCATTGAATCGCAACGGTCCTTGGCCGAGCTTTCCGACCACGAGAACGGTCCATTTATCGCCGACGCGCTGCAGGATTTCCGAAACGGCGCGGCAATCTTCGGTGTTGAGCGGGTTCCTCAGTAACAAAAAGGTGCCTCCTTGCGCCGCGAGTTGACAGTATCTCATATAGCGCCGGTATCCAAACGATACCAGCTTTACTTGCAAGGAAGAGCCCCATGTCAAAACCCAAGATCGCCATCGTTGTCGGTTCCACGCGCGCCGCGCGCTTCGCCGACGTACCAACCCAGTGGATCGCCAAGATCGCCAAATCGCATGCCGATATCGACGTCGAGATCGTCGACCTGCGCGACTTCCCGCTGCCGTTCTTCGACGAGGTCGCATCCTCCGCCTGGGCACCGTCGCAGAATGAAGTGGCGAAGCGCTGGCAGAAGAAGGTCGCCGAATTCGACGGCTTCATCTTCACCGCCGCCGAATACAATCATGGTCCGACGGCCGTGCTGAAGAACGCCATCGACTACGCTGCCAACGAATGGAACAAGAAGCCGGCCGGCTTCGTCGGCTATGGCAGCGTCGGCGGCTCCCGCGCCGTCGAGCAGCTGCGCCTTCATGCGGTCGAATTGCAGATGGCGCCGGTCAAGTCGGCCGTCCATATCGCCTGGGGCGACTTCCTCGCCGTCCGCCAGGGCGAGAAGAAGCTCGAAGAGCTCGAGCACCTGAACCAGGCCGCCACGGCGCTGGTCAACGACGTCGCGTGGTGGGCCAAGGTGCTGAAGGCAGCACGTCAGGCCGACGCCGTCGCCGAGGAAGTCAAGGCGGCCTGACCGTCGGTTCGAATTTTCCTCCCAAGGATCCGGGGCGGCGCTTGCGCCGCCCTTTTCAATTGTGGGAGGCGTGCGTCTCCCGCGCCGGCCTTGGGCGGATGATGCAATCGGTGAGGCGATGCATTTCGTTGAGCTCGTCGGCGTGGTGCTGGCCCCATTGGCAAAGCGCCAGCAGGATCGGCTCGAGGCTGAGGCCGAGACTTGTCGCGGAATATTCGACGCGCGAGGGGACTTCGGCAAAGATCTCGCGGCTGACGAGGCCGTGCTCCTCCATTTCGCGCAGCTGCTGGATCAGCACCTTCTGGGTGATGCCAGGCATCATCGCCTTCAGCGCCGACAGCCGTCGCGGGCCATCAAAGAGATGGTAGAGGATGACCGCCTTCCAGCGCCCAGCGATCACTTTCAGGGCGCGTTCCGCCGGCAGCATCGGCAATCGCTTGATGGGCGGTCTCTTGCTGGGATTGGCCATGGTCACCTCCTGGTCAGCAGGGGACAAATGAGTGTGTAGTCGAGGCTGCGCAGATAGTGGCAAACCGTGGCCGATGCCATAGCGATCGGAGTTTGCCATGAAAGCCATTCAACTCAGCCGCTTCGGCGGTCCCGACGTGCTGGAGGCGGTCGACCTACCGTCGCCAGTGCCGCAGGCCGGCGAGGTGCTGATCCGCGTCCATGCCGCCGGGATAAATTTCTTCGAAGTGCTGATGCGCAGGGATGGCTACGCGGTGACGCCGCAACTGCCGATGATCCTTGGCGTCGAGGCCGCGGGCTTCGTCGAGGCTGTTGGACACGGGGTGGATGCGTCGCTACTGGGAGCCCGTGTCGCCGCGCCCTTGTTCGTTTCAAAGCATCCTCACGGCGGTTATGCGGAGGAGGTGACGATCGACGCCGATCTCGTCGTGCGGCTGCCGGATGCCCTGTCGTTCGAGGATGCCACGGCGTTGATGGTACAGGGGTTGACGGCCCTTCACCTGCTGCGGCAAAGCCCGCCCGGCGGCAAGTCGGTGCTGGTGCCGGCCGCTTCGGGTGGCGTCGGGTCGCTGCTTGTCCAGCTGGCCAGGCTAAAGGGCGCACGCAAGGTGATCGCGGCCGCCGGCGGCAAGGCCAAGCTCGATCTCGCTTTGTCGCTCGGCGCCGATGCCGCCGTCGACTATCTCAAGCCGGATTGGCCCGCTCACCTCCGTGACATCACGGACGGGCAGGGCGCCGATATCATCTACGACACGGTCGGCGGCGCACTGACGGCTGCGTTGCTGCAGGCTCTGGCACCCGGCGGCGAACTGGTGTTCGCCGCACTTGGCCGCTACACGCTTGCGGCTTCCGACCTGGAAGCGATGATCGGCCGCAACCAGTCTTTGAGAGGTTTCGCGCTGCTGCCGCTGCTGTCCACGGACGTACTGAAAGCCAGCCTGTCCGAGCTGTTCCAACTGGCGGCAAGCGGTCGGCTCCAGGTTGCGATCGGCGGCCGCTTCCCGCTCGACCAGGCTGGCGAAGCGCACCGCTTGCTGGACGAGCGCCGCTCGACGGGGAAGGTGGTGCTGATCCCCTAGTTTTGGTCGATCAATCGCCTGCAGAGACCGCTTTACCCATGGTCACGCTGCCTTTCGGCCAGAGCCCCACAAGGCGCGCCCGATCAAGTTGCGTCTGCCCTTGCGTGGGACAAGATCGACATCGCTGACGAGCTTTGCGCCGTCCTCGCGCCGCTCCAGCGTGATCTTGCGGCTATGGAAGGCTTCCAACTCGGCGCGATGCGCCACGCTTATGATGGTGACCTTGGGCAATTCTTGGATGAGCACCTCCATCATCCTGCCCTGGCTTTTCTCATCGAGCGCCGCGGTTGCTTCATCCAGCACGATGATGTCGGGGCTGTGCAGCAGCAGACGCGCGAAGGCGAGCCGCTGTTTTTCGCCACCCGACAAGGTCTGGTCCCATGGCGCGTCGTCCTCGATCCTGTCTGCGAGATAGGCGAGGCCCACTCTATCGAGCGCAGCCTTGATCTCTTTGATCGTCCAGTTGTCGGCGGCGGCGGGATAGGCGACTGCGCGGCGAAGCGTGCCTGAGGGGATGTAGGGTCGTTGCGGCAACATGAACAGCCGCCTGTCGGCGTGGAAATTGACGCTGCCGCCACCCCATGGCCAGAGACCCGCGACGGCCCGCACCAGCGTGCTCTTGCCTGAACCGGATTCACCGGCCACCAGCACCCGCTCGCCTGGTTCGATCACGACCTTGGTTTCCTTGACCACGGACGTGCCGTCGTCGAGCGTCACGGAGAGATTGTCGATGCTGAGCATCGCACCGTCTTCGGTTTCGCCGCGCTGGATGCGTCCCAGGGCGTCGCTCTGCTCGGCGCGCTCGAGCCCATCGAGCGACATCATCAGCGAGGCGATGCGCCTTGCGGAGGCGTTCCAGTCGGCGAGACGGGGGTAGTTGTCGACCAGCCATCCGAATGCGCCCTGCACGATGGCAAAGGCGGAGGCAGCTTGCATGACCTGTCCAAGTGTCATGCTGCCTTCGAGAAACTTTGGAGCGCAAAGCAAAACCGGCACGACCGGCGCAAACAGGCTCGACCCTTGCGACACCAGTGCGGTGCGCATGTGCTGGCCCGTGAGGAGCGCCCATTGTCTGAGCACATGGGCGAACCTCTTGTCGATGCCGCTGCGCTCCTCCTCCTCGCCGCCGAGCAACGCGATACTCTCGCCGTTCTCGCGCACGCGCGTCAGCGTGTAGCGGAATTCGGCTTCCGCCTGGTTCTTTTCCTCGGAGAGGTGGACGAAATGGCGGCCAATCACCGCCATCGAAGTGGACGTCATCGCGGCATAGACGATCGCCGTGATGACGAGGAAGCCGGGAACCGTGATGGTCGAACCCGAGATTGTGAAGCTCAGGGCTCCGCCGATCGTCCACAGCACCACGATGAAGGTCGAGGCCGACAGAAACGCGTTGATGACACCGGCGGTGAAGTCGACCGGGGATTCGGTGGCAATCCGCAAATCCTCCGAAACGCGAGCTTCGGGGTTCTGGTGGTCGCCGCCGACGAGGTTCAACTGATAGTAGCGGCCGTTCGCAAGCCAGCGCGCGATGACCGCGGTGGTGAGCCAGGAACGCCAGCGGCGCTGAATCGTCATGCGAAGAAAGACTTGCGTAACGACAAGGCTTCCGCTTCCGAGCACCAGCGGCACGAAAACGGCGCTCAGGAAGTACACGGTGTGGGCATCGCGTTGCTCAAGGGCGTCGAAAATCGCCCGGTTCCAGCGATTGATCCCATACTGGAAGCCGACGTTCACGCATATCAGGATCAACAGCCCGATCGTGAACGGCCAGGCGAGCCTGTCACCGCCGCGGCCCCAGTAGCCGCGCGCGCCGATCCAGAAGCGCTTCAACAAGTATTTCTTGCGCGCCTGCTCGGCCTCCTCGGGCGTCAGTTCCGGATCGGGTTCGATGACATCGGGCGGCGGCGCGGCCTGGCCGTTGACCTCGGGCGCGGCATGCCCGTCGACCTCGTGCGCGGCATGCCCGTCGACCTCGGGCGCGGCTTCGACGGTCGATGCCTTTTCCTGGCGCGACTTTTCAGCTCCGCGTGGTTTGGCACCGTTGACAGATTTCAGCTTGGATTTGACCCCGGACATAGGCCGACAACGGCTTAAAAATCAAAAGGTTTCATGGATGTCAGCGCTTCTCGACAATTATCAGCGCGGCTCGGCAGGTGGGTGGCGAGGAGCTTGTCGATGAAACGCACGCGGGCCGGCATGGGGCCGGCCCGCCGCGGCCATTCAGGCTACCGCCGGGATGTGACGTGGGCCGGTGAGCATGCCGAGGCCAAGGCCTTTGGTCGAGCACATGACCCATATCATTTTGACGTGACGTCGTCGCGATCCATATCCACAGCGTAGCGCACGGCGCCGCCGTCCATCCGATGGGCGGAATCGACGTCTTGGTGTTTTAGC
>NZ_JBFULQ010000318.1:0-6484 GCF_054049815.1 Mesorhizobium sp. P5_C1
GGGATATCATGGTCCGGACTGCAAGCTTCATGGACGGTCCCCTTCATCGCGACGGTCGACACCATCTTGCATCCGTTCCCGGTCTGCAACCAGGGCGCGAGTTTCATCCCGCATTTGGGGGCGGTTTGAACTGATCCATGAAACAAATTTTGTACCGATGATCGGCCAGCAGTCTGTTTCGTGATGCCGCCCGAGGTGGATTGCGGCTGCCGCGTGGTGATTGAAAGCTGCCCGCCACAATCGGCCAAGTGACTCTTTTCGTGGAAAGAAGTGCACTTGCTGGAGGGAACCGAAGCGGCCGGCAGTTGTATCGACGGCAGGCAATGTGTCGGAATTAAGCCTATGATATTGTTTGCGAAAATTCACTCAACGTGATTTGCGGAGGAGGAGTTTTCCGTTTCAGTTTCAGGCCGTTCGGTGCTGTCGTTTCTCGAAATGGCAGCCCCGGAAAACCGAAACAGCACGGAGTGCTTACCGATGAAGAAGACCCTCGCAACCACCGCCGCCCTGCTCGCCTTCCTCGGCACGGCCTATGCCGCGACCGTTCAGGGCACCATCCAGTCGGTCGATCCGACGACCAAGTCGATCACCCTCGACGACGGCAAGATCTACCAGCTGTCGCCGGAAGCGGCGGTCGGCAAACTGAAGGTCGGCGCCAAGGTGGCGGTGACGGTCGATGACAAGACCGGCATGGTGACGTCGATCAAGAAGTCTTCGTAAGCCCGATCTTTGATAGTAGGGCGCTGTCCCTCATCGCCAGGCAGGCGGATGAGGGGCAGCGCAACTCTTCGAGATCACCTTTGTGACGCCTGAACCTCATTGCTGGCCGCCTTGATGCCGTAACGGCGCCTCGGCTCCGCCATGCACCGCTATGGTTTTTGTCAAAGAGCCGCGCTATCCCTTGGCCAACGGGGGATATCCATGGCCGAGGAACAAAAAGGGTTTCGCCTGTCGCGGCGATTGCTGCTGGGTGCGGCCGTCTTCGGCGGCGCGGTGCTGTGGGGCGGCACCACTGTGGCGCGGCTGGCACGAGGGCCTTCGGGACCGAAGAACGCCGGACGCATCGCCGATGTCGACGGCATCGCACTGCCGCTGAAGCCGATTGCCAGCCCGCCGGCCTTCGATCCTTCGCTGCCCTGGTCGGCAAAAGGCGGCGACATCAACGATGCCAGCGGCCTGTCGAAGACGCCGGTCTATGGCGTGGTCGAGGTCAGCGAGGAAGACCACATCGCCAAGGCGCTGGCCTTCGCGCGCGCCAACGGGCTGAAAATCTCGCTGGCCGCCATCCGCCACTCGATGGGCGGGCACGCCTTCGACGACAACGCGCTGGTGCTCGATCTCAGAAAGTTCAACAAGGTCACCGTCGATGCCGCGGCCAAGACCATGACCCTGCAGCCGGGCGCGCGCTGGCACGATATCCAGAACCTTTTGCATCCGCGCTTCGCGGTGAAGGCGATGCAGTCGACCGACATCTTCTCGGTCGGCGGCTCGCTGTCGGTCAACGCGCATGGCATGGACCATCAGGCCGGTTCGGTTGCCGGCTCGATCCGCTCGATGCGGGTGATGTTGGCCGATGGTTCGGTGACGACCTGCTCGCCAACCGAGAACATGGAGCTGTTCCGCCACGTCGTCGGCGGCTACGGCCTGTTCGGCGTGGTGCTGGAGGCGACGCTCGATATCGTCGACAACACGGTCTACCGCACCTCACGCGAGATCATCAAATCGGACGATTTCCCGAAATTCTTTGCCGACGTGCTGGAGCCGAACAAGGAGATCGGCCTGTTCTACGGCCATCTGTCGACGGCGCCGGGCAATTTCCTCGAGGATATGATCGTCTATCGCTACGACAAGGTGGCCGACCAGCCGCCGGCCGACCAGCCTGAGATCGGCGAGCCGGGTTCGGTGGGGCTGAAGCGGGTGCTCATCAATCTGGCGAAATGGGGCAGCCTGTTCCAGGAGCTGAAATGGTTCACCGAAAAGACACTGGAACCGAAATTCGAAAGCTGCACGGTGGCGCGCACTTCAGCCATAGCCGAAGGCGAGGCCTGTCTCGTCACACGCAATAACCCGATGCACGATTCGGTGCCCTATTTGTTCAACGACCTGATGGATGAGACCGACATCCTGCACGAATATTTCATCCCGCGCGCCGCCTACATCGAGTTCATTTCGGAAGCGCGCGAAATCCTGCGCAACCAGCCGCTGCCGGTGCTCAATGCCTCGGTGCGCATCGTCCACAAGGAAGATGTCGCTCTGACCTATGCACCGGAGCCGGCCTATTCGCTGGTGCTCTACATCAACCAGCCGACCGATGCCGACGGCAATGCGAAAATGCGGGCGCTGACACGGGCGCTGATCGACGTGACGATCAAGCATGGCGGGCGGTTCTTCCTGCCCTATCAGCTGCATTACACCGCCAGGGAATTGCTGGCCTCCTATCCCGAATTGCCGGCCTTCCTGGCTAAGAAGCGGCAATATGACCCGACGGAACTGTTTTCCTCGACCTTCTACCGTGCCATCAAGGCTTTGAGCGGGGTGGTATAGACGTCAGGAGAACAACCAATGCGGATGGTATCAGCGGCGGCACTCACTCTCATCGCGCTGTGCGCTGGACCGGCCGGAGCCGAGGATCTCAAGGCTTTCAAGCTGACGATCGACGGCGTGACGGTCGATATCGATCCGGGCGAGAGCACAAATGTGACGCTGCCCGGCGGCAAACAGAGMAAGGTGACGCTCGAGCGCAACGACTTCGCCACCTTTTCCGGCGGCAGTTTCTCCTTCGTCCATCCGAGCGACATCTCGGTGACCAAGACCGATCTCGGCGAGAACATCACGCAGTATCTGATGGCGTCGGCGCTGGGCACGATCGTCGTCGTGCAGGAATATGGCAAGATGAATCCGGTGTCGCTCAACCAGCTGATGCTGCAGGAGATGACCAAGGAATCGGTGCAGGCTGGTGCGAAGCTGACGCAGGAGCCGACAACGCGCAAGCTCGCCGACGGCAAGGAACTGACCGGCATTCTCGCCAAGGTGAAGACACGCACCGACACCGCCGATTTCGAGATCGTCGGCTTCGGACTTGCCGATCAGGGGTTGTTGTTCATCACCCGCGTCGCCGGCGAGGATGCGGCCACCGAAAAGCCGCTGATCGACAAGTTCTGGCAGAGCCTGAAGGTCAAGCTGTAGGGGCGTTGTTTCGGCGCGATCCCCTGAGGGAAAGCGCCATGCGCTCTTCCCGGGAAAACCGCTTCACACTAGCCCTGGAGTTGCTCTACAGGCCCTTCGGCACCAGTCCGGCCAGCCAGTTGGCCGACCGCTTCGCCGCATCGGCGGTCGCCGACACGGCGCGGCCAAGATCGGTCTTGACCACGGCGTAGCCGTTCTTCGTGCGATAGAGCACGCCGGTTCCGCCATCGACCACTTGTTCATAGGCGACGGGCCGGGCGGCCTCCGCTTCCACGGCCGTCGTCGGCGCGCCGACAGGAACGCTCGGTCGGCGGCTCAATTCCGGCGGCAGCGGGCTTTCGGTTTCAACGACCCTGCTGGCGGGCGTCAGGTCCGGGCGCGACGCGGTCGCGGCCAGTTGCGAGGAGGACGACGAGCCTTTCGCGCGGCAGATGCCGGAGATGAGCGGATAGTTGAAATTGCGCTCGTGCAGCATCTGGCTCTTCATCGCCGCTTCGCATTCGGCGATCGTCGACCACTTGGCCGGCGTCTCGCCGATATATTCGCAAAGCTTGGCGTCGCAGTCGCAGCCGACAATGGTCATGGCGACAAGGGCGGTCTTGATCACGGTCTTGTCCCTTCCAGATGCCCCCGGCAGCCCATTTCGGTGCATGTCGCGGTCCCAAACCCGGTTTCCGCTTTTTTGGGCGAGGTGCAACAATCCATCGCGCGTGAACAAGGCGGGATTTGGCCTCGATTGTGGAATGAGCGTGGCGGAGCGCCGAACGGTCGATCTATCGAGCGGCCGGCGCGATTCGTTTGAGGAAGTTCGCGATCAGCCGCACCACATCGTGCGGACGTTCGACCTGCGGGATGTGGTTGACGCCATCGAGAACCGCCAGTTCGGCGTGCGGAAACAACGCGGCAATCTCTTCACCCTGTGCCAGGGGCGTGGTCGTATCGTCTCGCCCCCAGACGACGAGGACGGGCGGCGTGAAGGCGCGATAGTTCGCGGGGTTGGCGGCAAGGGATTTTCGTTCGTCGTTGAACAGGCCGTTGAACAGCCAATGGCCGACTGCATCGGTGGTGCCTTCGACATTGAGGGGCCGCGCGTAGATCGCGATGCGTTCAGCCGTGACCACGTCGTCGTTCTCGATGAACGAGCGCAGACCCGGTCCGACCATGAGCGGATTGGTGAAGGTCGAGGCAGTGAGCAGTTCGCGAGGCCATCGCAGGTTCAGGAGAGCGGCAAACGGGATTGTCGGCGCCTCGGTCCGGCCGAGGCCGATTGCCACGTCGAGCAGGATCAGAGCGTCGATGCGATCTGGAGCCTCGAAGGCGGCTTCAATCACGCCACCGCCGCCATAGGAGTGGACGCCGACACTGAAATGGCGCAGGCCGAGCGCGTCGGCGAAACCGAGGACGCGTTTTGCGTGGGCAGCACGCGAATAGTCCTGGTCGGCCGGTCTTTGCGAATAGCCAAAGGGAGGCATGTCGGGCGCTACAACGCGAAAGCCCTGTTCTCCCAATGGCGCGGCGATATCGCGGTAGGTCTCCGCCCAGGAGGCCGTGCCGTGGAACAGAATAAGCGGCGGCCCGTCCTGCGGTCCCCAGACCTGGTAGTGGATCTTCAGGCCATCGACGGTGGCAAACAGCGCTCCCGCCGGAGCTGCCTCCTCGGGTGACAGGTTCTCTCGCAGCGCCGCCGCGCCGCGAAAGCCGACAAGCACGACCACAATGAGCGCGACCAGCGTGAGCGCAAGCCAGCCGACGATGCGGATCAGTCTGCGCATTGCCTGGCTATCGTTTCAATAATCATAGACGTGTTCGAGCCTGGCGCCTGACTTGATCAGAGCTGGCAGCACGAGATGCAATTTGCGCACGGCGACGGTCAGCCCGGTGCGGCGCGTCGCCGGGTCGGCCGGCAGCGGGTAGCTGAACAGGATGCGGATGCCTTCGGGTACAGCGATCGAGTCGGTCGAAAGCACGGTGACCAT
Organism: Mesorhizobium sp. P5_C1; assembly: GCF_054049815.1. Lineage (NCBI taxonomy): Bacteria > Pseudomonadati > Pseudomonadota > Alphaproteobacteria > Hyphomicrobiales > Phyllobacteriaceae > Mesorhizobium > Mesorhizobium sp. P5_C1. The sequence goes on from NZ_JBFULQ010000318.1 coordinate 5,163, forward strand.
GATCTCGTCATTGCCGCCGATTTCGACGAAGGAGACGCCTTTGTCGATCAGGCGCGGAATCATGTCGGTAAAGACCTGGTAGCGCTTGGTGACGAAGACAGCGCCGTCGGCGCCGTAGTCGCGCTCGAGCAATGTATCGGGCTCGTTGCGCGTCGCTTCTCCGACCGGCCCTTTGGCCCAGACATGGATGTCGAGGAAGGCTGGTGGGGATGTGGCTGCGAGTGCCTGCTTGATCAGGTCGGCGTAGCCCTGCTTGATGGTGTCGGCAAGGCCGAAGGCAAGCTTGCGTTCGCTGGTGCGGATGGAGCTGTCGCCTGGCGCCGGCTGCACGGCAAACAGGCCGGCGCGCTTCTCGGCATAGGGAAATTGATACCACGGCACCTGGTCGAGGAAAGCGGCATAGTCGGCCGCCACCTTGGCCTGATAGATGTCGGCGGCGGTGCGCTTGCCAGCGGTCGCCTCGGTGATGCGGCCGACCGTGTTCTCATAGGCCCATTGCAGGATATGTTCGATGCTGTGGCTGGTGCCGATGATGACCAGCATCTGGTGGTTGGCGAAGTTGAAATTGTAGGGAGAGCTGGCGCGGATCACCATGGCGTAGTCCTGCCAGAAGYGACCGACATAGGACCAATAGGGAAAGCCGCTCGGCTGGTTCTTGTCGACGAAGCCGGCATATTCGCGGGCGGCGTAGACGATCGCCCATTCCGGGTAGGTGAGGAAGGTCGATTCTTCCGGCCGCTGATAGCCGGGGATTTCGGCGCGAACCTTGTCGGCCAGCGCCTTGGGCGGAGCGCCGTCGGCAATGCCGGGCAGCGGCGCCTTGTCCAGTGACGACGTTGTCAGGAAGCCATAGCTCAGCCCGACGACCGGGATCAGGACGACGATGACGATCAGCCACAGGATCGCCTTGACGATGCGCTTCAGCCAGCGAAACAGGAACATTGCCGGATCAGGCCGTGGCGAAGTGGTCGTGTATGCGCTTCGACAGCCAGAAGCCGACATAGACGGCGAAGCCGCCAATGACGATATGGGGCAGGTTGGCGAAGAAGCGGGCGGGGAATTCGATATCGTTCAGGGAGCGGAAGCCGTTGATGAAGATGCCGGCATCGAGGCAGCCCGAACCGGTGATCAGGCCAAGCACGCCGTCGAACAGATAGACCGACCCGAACAGCTTGAAATAGAACACCGCCTGGCGGTGCGAGATGAAGGCGGCGGCCAGCGCCCAGACGCCGGAGAAGGCGTGCAGCAGGTCGTCGTACCATTGCAGCGAGAACAGGCCGAACAGATTGCCGTTGGCATCGTTGAACGCCGGTATGTAGCCG
>NZ_JBFULQ010000319.1:0-6468 GCF_054049815.1 Mesorhizobium sp. P5_C1
GATCACGGCCGCGATGACGTCGAGTTCAAGACCCGCTCCCAGGCTGGGATTGCCGGCCGTCGAGCGGGCCGCGAGCATCATGCCTGCAAGGGACGCGGTCATGCCCGACAGCACAAAGGCAAAGATCTTGACGCCGTCCGTGCGCACTCCGGAAAAGCGGGCGGCTATGGCATTTCCGCCAGTCGCATAAACACGCCTTCCATAGGGCATCTGGTGCAAGAGATAGTAGCCGCCGGCGGTCAGGACGATGGTCCACCAGATTGGCGCCTGGATGCCTAGAAAACTGCCATTCCAGAACAGGTTCGAAAAATCATCATCGACGATAGACACCGGCCGAGTGCCGGTGATCGTTAGTGCCAATCCGGAAAAGATGGAGAGCATGCCAAGCGTTACGAGAAACGATGGAATGCGCAATTTTGTAACAAGGATGCCCGAGGTCGCTCCTATCGCGGCGCCGGCGCCCAGAACCAGAAGTGCGGCGACATAGGTCGGGACATTCTGCTCGAGCAACAGCGCCCCGATCAYCCCTGAAAAGCTGGCGAGGGATCCGACCGACAGGTCGATTTCACCGCAGATGATCACGAACGTCATGCCGATCGCCATTGCGGAGACGATGGCTGTGATGCGCAAAACCGCGCTTGCAGTTGAGACAGAAGCGAAGTGGGGAGCAAACAGGACGAAATAGAGGGTGATAGCCAGGAAGATTACATAAGTGATGTGATCGCGTAAGAAATTCATTGCACTTGCGCGCAAGGGCATCGACGACTGTTTCATGCTGCAACTCCCTGGGCGCGTATGCTGGTTTGTCTGGCGGCCTCGGCCTGCAGCATCGCGCGAAGTCCTGTCTCGTCATGCGCTTGACCGATGCTGCGCGTGATCCGTCCATCCGCCATCACAAGAATGCGATCGGACAGATCCAGGAGTTCCTCGAGTTCGGAAGAAACGAGCAGCACGGCGACGCCTTCGCCGGCTGTACGACGCACAAGTTCGCGCATATCGCGCTTGGCGTTGATGTCGACGCCCGAGGTAGGCTCGTCGAGGATCAACAGCTTAGGCTTCATTGCCAGCCATTTGGCGAAGACGATCTTCTGCTGATTGCCGCCCGAAAGCTCCTGGGCTTTCTGCAAGGGACCGCGACACAGGATATTGAGATCGTCTCGGCATTGTCGGAACAGAGCCGTCATCCGGGCCTTCGCCATCGGCCCGAACGGACCCGCCAGCGAGAAATCGGAAAGGCGGGGAAGCGAGAGGTTCTCCTCGATAGAGCGCCCGCCTACAAGACCTTCGAGCCGGCGGTCTTCCGGAACAAGCGCGATACCGGCAGCGATGGCCCCCGTGACACTGCCCAGCCGAACCGGTTCACCCGCGACGGCGATGTCGCCCGAGACATCGGGAAGGACGCCGAACAAGGCCTTGGCCAAGGTCGACCGTCCGCTGCCCACAAGCCCGGCAAGGCCGACGATCTCACCTGGGTCGATCGAAAGCGATACGCCAGCCAGCTTGCGTGACGTGGCAAGATTGCTGACCTCCAGGGCAGGGGTTCCCGCAGCCGTTGCCGGACGGCGCGTCGCGGGCGCTGCGGCGGCTGGCAAAGGCGCTTGGCCCTTTGGCCGCGACATCATCGCGGCGATATCCTCGATGGATGTCTTGCTCGGATCAAGCGGGCCAACCAGTCGCCCATCCTTGATGATCGAGATGCGATCCGAAAGCCGCAGCACATCGGCCATGCGATGGCTGATGTAGACGATACCGATCCCGTTCTGCTTGAGCTGGCCGATGGTGCGAAAGAGCGTTTCCTCCTCGTGGATGGTCAGAGATGAAGTCGGCTCATCCATCACGAGCAGCTTGGCGCCCCGCGAAATCGCCTTGAGGATCTCGACCATCTGGCGTTGGGCGAAGGCCAGATCGCCCACCCGCGCCGAGGCGTCGAGTGAGAATGCATAGCGCTCGATCAAAGCCCGAGCCTCGCGAACCATTTTCCTGCTGTCGACACGCCGGCCAAAGGCGAGGGGCTCGCGAAGGACAAAGAGGTTCTCGGCAACCGAGCGGTTCGGCAAGACGCTCAGTTCCTGGAAGATCATCGCGATCCCGCGATCGATCCTCTCTCGAAGCGACAAGGCGGTGACATCCTGTCCGTCAAACAGAATCCGGCCTTCATCCGTTCGATACGCCCCCATGAGAATCTTCATGAGCGTCGACTTGCCCGCGCCGTTTTCGCCGAGCAGTGCATGCGTTTCACCAGCCATGACATCGAACGAAATGTCCGAAAGCACGCGGTTTGCGCCAAACGACTTGCCGATGCGTTGCATCGTTACGATAGCGTTCTTGGACGTTGAAGTTGTCGCTTCGGGCATGACGATTTCTCGATCGCTCGGGGAGCGCCGGCGGACTGCTGCGGCCCGCCGGCGAAAGAAGGAGCTAGAAGCACTCGCCGTTGCAGATTTTCACCACCGAAGCCGGCGCATCTTCCTTTGTGACCTGCTTGAGGGCACTGAGGAGGTCGAGCTTCTTGACGCGCAATGTCGGCACCGAAATGTATGGCGGGACCTCATGTCCAAGCAACGCAAGCGCGGCCGCCTTGGCCTCGGCGACGCCCTGGTCGTAGGGACGCTGCGCGCCTACGGCCAGAAATTCGCCACGTGCAACGTTCAGCGCGCTGTCCGCGGCGATGTCATTCGTGGTGACGACGATATCGCGCCCAAGTGTCTTGGCCGCGGCCACGACTTGCTGGGCGGGCGTGTCCCAGGCAACGAAAATGCCCTTCATGTCGGGATGCGCCGTCAACATGGCGGTGGCAACCTCGTAGGCCTTCTCCGGCGCGGTGAAGGTGCCGACATCCGCGACCTTGATGTCGGGATGTTCGCCGAAGGCCTTCAGTGCGCCGACCTTGCGGGCCGCAACGGAGTAGTAATAGTCATAAACCAGCGTGATGACGCCGACCTCGCCCTTGCCGCCAATCGCACTTACAAGTTCCTGCGCTGCGAAATAGGCGTTCTTCTCATTGTCGGAGGCGACAACGGACACATAGTCCTTGCCCGGCGCCATATCGACCGGGACATTGTCCATGAAAACCAGCTTGATGCCGGCGGCTGCCGCCTTCTTGTAAGCTTCGGATTCAGACTTCGGATCGATCGGGATCGAGAAGATCACATCCGGCTTACGGGCAATCATCTGCTCGAGATCGCTGATTTGCTGGCCGGGCTGGAACTTGGCGTCGGTGGTTCCGACAATCTCGATGCCAAAGTCCTTGAGTGTGTTGGTGATTCCGGCGACCTGCAACTGGGGCCAGCCGGCATCCATGGTATGCATCACCAGTCCTGCGGTGAACTTTCCGGCCTTGAGCTTGGCAAGGTCGTCGGCCGAAAACTTTAGCACATCTGGCGACACCGCCGGCGGGCCGTCCGGGAAGCCCGGGACGGGTTGGCCCCTCGGCGACAGGGGCAGCGGCTCGAGCAAGGCCTTTGCCTCAGGTGGAATGGTGTCATCGGCGATCGCCGAGGATGCGGCCATTCCTGACAGCGCCACGGCCAAAGCGGCCGCCATAAACCCACGATAGTGCATTTCATTCCTCCCGATCATATGAAACGGCCGTATCGGCCGGGTGGCGACCTGGCTGGTCGTACTGGTTGGGCGGTGTTCAGCGCCCGTAAGGCATCAATGCCGCCGTGGCGGCACCCGAGTAATTCACGTAGACCGTCTTCTTGCGCATGTAGCTCTCGAGCCCATGCACGCCGTCGTMACCGCCCAGTCCGCTTTCGCGGAAGCCGACATGGAAACCCTGCAGCATTTCCGGTCCAATCCGGTTGACGTAGATCTCACCGAACGAAACCTCGTTGACGGCGTTCATGACGCGGCTCAGATCATTGGTGAAAAGATAGGCCGACAGGCCATAGCGACTGGCATTGGTGATGCTGACCGCTTCCTCGAAGGTGTCGAAGGGCATGATCGGCACGACCGGGCCGAAGATTTCGCGCGTCATGATCGGCATGTCGGGCGTCACATYGGTCAATACGGTCGGATTGAGCCAGTAGCCGCCATCGATCGGCGCCTTGGTCGGGCGGCCACCGGCGAGAGCGAGCCTGGCGCCACCTGCGACGGCTTCGGCAAGAACCGCCTCGACCTTTTCCAACTCCTCACGGCTGACCTTGGGGCCGATATCGGTGTTTGCCTGCATCGGATCACCGACGACGAGCGACTTGGAGAATTCCACGAAGCGCGTGACGAACTGATCGTAAATCGAACGATGGACGAGCGTGCGTTCGTTGCAGATGCAGACTTGTCCGCAATTCATGTAGCGCGAGGTGGCTGCCGAACGCACTGCCAGGTCGAGATCGGCATCGGCCAGGACGATGAATGGCGCCTTGCCGCCGAGCTCCAGCGAAACCGGCGTCAGATTGCGAGAAGCGTTGGCCATGATGCGCTTGCCGGTCGGCACGCTGCCCGTCATGGTGATGAGGTCGATTCCGGGTTCCGTGCAGAGCACTTCGCCTATGGTTTCACCTGGTCCCGTTATGATGTTGACCACGCCAGCCGGCACGCCCGCTTCGACAAAGATGCGACCCAATTCGAGTGCCGATAGTGGCGTGTCTTCATGCGGCTTGAGGACGATGGTGTCGCCGGCGATCATGGCGGGCGCCACCTTTCGGCTGACCAGGGCGCTCGGGTAATTCCACGGAATGATGGCGGCGACGACGCCTACAGGCACGCGCTGGATCCAGACCTGCTCTCCCGCATAGTCGGATGGCAGGATCTCACCTTGAATGCGACGGGCAAACTCGGCGTAGTAGTCGAAGAACTCGGCCGCGCCGCCGACTTCACCTATTGCTTCATTGATCGGTTTGCCTTGTTCCCTGACCACCACCTCGGCCAGATGTCGGGCGTTCTGCCGGATCAAGACCGCGATCCGCTTCATGATCGCCGCACGGGCAAGAGGTGATTTGAGCCCCCAAGCCTTCTGCGCCTTGCGGGCGGCTTCTATCGCCTGGCGAGCCTGACCTGGGCTTGCCTCGGGCACGTCGACAAAGGCCTTGCCGTTGGCCGGATTGATCACCGGGCGCGTGCCGGCTTCGCCGGAGACAAACTTCCCGTCGATCAACATGTGATGGGATTTCTTGTCTTCTACTGCCATGGTTCAATCCGCTTCTGCGTGCGTTGCAGGCGTGCCGACGCCTAAGGGTTGGATTTTGCCGCGGCCATTTGGACCGCGAACTCGATCGCTTCGATAAGACTGTCCTCGTTGGCGATGCCCTTGCCGGCGATGTCGAAGGCCGTGCCGTGATCGACGGAGGTGCGGATGATCGGAAGGCCGAGCGTGACATTGACACCGGAGAGCGCCTTCCACTGACCGGTCGCGGGATCGACGTTGAAGCCGAGCAGTTTCACCGGGACATGGCCCTGATCGTGATACATCGCGACCACCGCGTCATACTGGCGGGCGCGCAACTTGACGAAAACCGTATCGCCCGGAACAGGCCCAAACACGGTAAAATCGGCGGGCGTGTAGGAAGCGACGACGGGGGTCGTGATGTCGATATCCTCACGACCGAAAATGCCGCCTTCGCCGGCGTGCGGATTGAGCGCGGCAATCGCAATGCGGGGATGGGCAATGCCAAGGCCGTGCAACGCCTCGACCGTCAACTGGATTACCCGCCGCAACCGAGGTTCGGTCAGTTTCGACGGAACCTGTGCGAGCGCTACATGGGTCGAGACATGRCTGACGCGAAAATCGCCATGGGCCAGCATCATCACGGAATCGCGGGCGCCTGTCAGATCTGCCAGCATGTCGGTGTGACCGGCATAGTGATAGCCGGCCAGATTGAGCGCTTCCTTGTTGAGGGGAGCCGTGACGATGCCTGCAATTGAACCGGCCTGTGCAAGGCGAACAGCTTTTTCGATCGCCAGATAGGCGAGGCGCCCGCCTTCGGCCGACATGACGCCCGTTTCAATGGGAGTCCGTTCGGGGCCGGCTTCGAGAAGGGCTACAGGCGGAAAAGTCCCAGCGGCGGAAGCCGACGGATCTTCCTCCTCGATGCGCCCGGAAATCGACTCCATTGCACGCATCGCGGTGACGCTGCCGATAATGAGAAGCGACAACGATCCTTCGGCAAGGCGCGGTTTCAGCCGTGCGCATGCCTTTGCGATGATCTCAGGGCCGATGCCCGCAGGATCACCCATTGTGATGCCGAGTCTTGGACCAGACATAAACGCCCCTAATCGGTCAATTGTGATCATCTTCTAATCCTTCTAACCATGAATGCGCAATAGTTTTCTTTTTCAGTCATTCGTAATCACCTGAATGGTGAAAATCCGGCTGTTTGCCTGCCTCTCCGTGGGTGCGATCCCGGTGTATTCGGCTGCTGAGACATCGTTTGACGCCATTTGACCGGCGGGGATGGACCCGCCGGTGCTTGGCCGGCGATTGTCTTGATCAGCGACGCGCGAGAGCCGCGAGCCTGCAGAGCAGGGCAC
>NZ_JBFULQ010000320.1:0-6463 GCF_054049815.1 Mesorhizobium sp. P5_C1
GGACGAGCAACGTCGCATGGACGCCTGAGCGGCTACGACTTCTTTGAGGATCTCGTAGAGGCTGGAATTGTTGAGAACCGCCGCGAGGTGCCGCGCGATTTGGCAGAGGAAACTTGGCGTCGCATTGGCAATGATGTTCTCGATTACATGGTGGAATTCCACCGTGGCTTCGTGCCCCCGGAGCGGCCTATCTGGGCAGAGCGTGAGTTCGGCCCACCCGATAGGAAGAAGCGGCACGCTGGGACGCGCTGGAGGGAATAGGCGTCGCGCAGAATCATCTGCATCTTCCGCGGTCGATGTGGCCGCGGTTTATGGTCGACGCCTGCGGATGAAGAGGATCTCTGAAATAGGATTGCCAACTTGTAACTTGGAAAATGGGGAAAACAAGTATTTACAAGGCCATCTCGCTTGGCTGCTCGATGATTTGGAAATCAAAGATCCCCATGGAAAAGGTGAACGTGCCGCCGTCTGCTTTATCCGGAGTCTACGCCACCCTAAGTCGCGGTTTTAAGGGCGAGGATTTCAACTTGATGTTTAGCAAGAGCGTCTTATTCGTAGAGTACACGGAAACACGCTTGAAGAGAGCGCGCGCAAAATCAAAACGGTCTGTGCCCTCCTTCCTGGCGGCAGTGTCGCTGCGAGCGGATAATGACAATCCGGGAACGGAGTTTTAGGTAGGAGCGCCGGCCGCCTAAATCGGCCACTTCGCTCACCGCTCTGGAAGGGCAGATCTACGGCAAGGTTGTTCAAGTGTTGAGACAGAAGCTCCCTAATCCAGCGTAGGTCGGGCGGCTCTCTGATGCGCGATAGCGAACTGACTGCGCGACCGGGCAAGGGCTGGACACCTTGGGAAGAGGGTCAAGGCGACTCCGACATCGAAAAGATATGGTGGGCGCTCAATCGATTTCCGAATCCGGTCTGCTCAACCACCAAGAAACCCGAAATGCGGATCCCTTTTATTGTGCCCGCCGCAGGAGCAACCGGCGGCAACCACATGGTTCCGTTGTGGACCTGCCTACCGTCGTGACATGATAGCAGTCAAGACTGCCTTCATTGTCTCGCAGGAATGGTCGTATGGACAAGAAAGAAGCCGCCCAGGAGATAATGCAGATCGTAAGAGGCGATCTGGCGAGCGCTAGAGACGCGGCACAAGGACAGCCATCCTGGCGACTGATCGATGAGGCGATGTCCAACCTTAGGCGGATCGCCTCGATTTTGAACCACGATGACAGAGAGCCGCTCAAACCCGCCAATTTTAATTATTAAAGTCTCCGTCTGCCATCCCCGATACCAAGCGCACCGTCACAGCATCGAAACTGCGGTAATCTCGGCTGACTCTGCGCTCTTCTTGAAAGGTCCGAAAAGGAGGTTGACGTGAAGATCAGGACGACAAGACACAATCACCCCGGAGAACCCGGCGTCATTCTGCTAGACCAGTCATTGCAACACATGATCGTGGCGACCGACATACGTGATGGCGCAACGACACTGTTCGGGACGGTAAATCTGCAGGTGAATTATTCCGGGCAGTACGACATCAGAGTCGAATTATCGCCAGGGGAACTGACGCAGGTCTACCAACTACTGGCCAAAATCTTCTCGAGAAAATACAGGAACTTACGAGCGCTCAAACTCCTTGACGCTCGCAAACCAACCGCCTTCTACAGCTCGCCTTCCACCTTGGGCTTTTACCGGGTTCGGCCGCAACAGCCGCTGGTGCCTGTACTCAAGCGCGATGGCGCCCCAGATCAGGCCGAGCAGCAGGTAGACATGGCGCCAGTGATCGATGTCGATGAAGGTGCCGAGCCCGATATTGCCGATGAAGGCGACATAGGCGCACAGCAGATAGGGCTGCCACGGCCGGTCGCGCAGCAGGATGCGGAATCCGGCTGCTATCGTCCAGGCGACGAGAGTCAGGAACGACACGAAGCCGAGCCAGCCATAGTCCATCAGCATCTTCAGCCAGATATCGTGCGTGTCTTCGCCAAAGATCGTGCCGAAGACCAGCGGGCCGATGCCGAACGGATGCTCGAGCGCCATCTGGAACCCGATTGCGTAGCGGGCGAAGCGGCCGAGGCGAGCGGTGTCGTAACTCTGTTCGAGATGGGCGCGGTTGGAAAACATCTCCGACACGCCGGGCAGTTGCAAGATGACGATCATGGCGACGACCAGCAGCGACAGTGCCGCGACCGTCATCACCACCACGCGCAGTCGGAACATGCCGCTGGCGCTCTGCAGGAACAGGCAGCCGGTGAGCAGGACAGCCGAAACGGCGAACATGCCCCAGGCGCCGCGCGAGAAGGAAAAGAAGATGCCGGCGGTTATGATCAGCAGCGGCACCGCCAGCAGCGGCATGCGCGTGACCGGCCCGGTCAAAAGCAGATAGAGCAAATAGATACCGGGCAGCACCAGGAACGGGCCGAACACATTCGGGTCCTGGAAGGCACCGGCGGCCCGGTCGTATTTGGTGAACATCTCGGCGCCCGGAAAGGCGTGGAAATAGCCCGCTATGCCAAGCAGAGAGGTTATCACCGCCGACACGACATAGGCGAAGAAGATCAGCCGGTAGAGGCTGGGTTGCACCGCGGTCACCGAGGCGAAGAACACCGCGGTGAAGGCGAGAAACAGCGAGACGGCGAGATAGAGCGGCGTGTTGGCGAGATCCGCCATCTGCGTCATCGCCATCATGCCACCGATGTTCATCGTCACCAGCAGCACCAGCAGCGGCATTGCCGCGCGCGACAGCCTGAGGCCGAATAGACCCCAGATGGCGATCAGCCCGGCCATGTAGAGTTCATAGGGCGCCGGTTCGCTGATGACGAAGCCGGACAGGAATATGCCGACGAACACCGCGGCTGAGGAAATCAGCGCTATCAGCTTGGCGTTGACCGCGGCCTGCGGCAGCTCATGGGAAATCGCGCTCAATAGGCGTTTTCCGTGTTCAGCAGCCGGGCGGGCGTCAGGAACAGGATCCGCAAGTCGAACAGCAGCGACCAGTTCTCGATGTAATAGAGGTCGTACTCCGTCCGCATGCGGATCTTCTCGTTGGTGTCCATCTCGCCGCGCCAGCCATTGATCTGCGCCCAGCCGGTGACGCCGGGCTTGACCTTGTGACGCGCGAAATAGCCGTCGACCACTTCGTTGTAGAGAAGGTTGTGCGACTGCGCGGCGATGGCGTGTGGACGCGGGCCGACCAGCGACAATGAACCCAGCAGCGAGTTGAAGAACTGCGGCAGCTCGTCGATCGAGGTCTTGCGGATGAAGCGGCCGACGCGGGTGACGCGCGGGTCGTTCTTGGTCACCGTCTGCTTGGCGGTCGGGTCGGCCTTGTCCGTATACATCGAACGGAACTTGTAGACTTCGATGATCTCGTTGTTGAAGCCGTGCCGCTTCTGGTGAAACAGCACCGGTCCCTTGCTGTCGAGCTTGATGGCGATGGCGGTCGCCAGCATCACCGGCGAGAACACGACGATGCCGATCAGGCTGAAGACGATGTCGAAGGCGCGCTTGGCGACCGAATCCCAGTCGTTGATCGGCCTGTCGAAGATATCGAGCATCGGCACCGAGCCGATGTAGGAATATGCGCGCGGGCGAAACTGCAGCGCGTTGGAATGCGCCGACAGCCGGATGTCGACCGGCAACACCCACAGCTTCTTCAACAGCTGCAGCACGCGCGATTCGGCGGTCAGCGGCAGCGATACGATCAGCATGTCGATGCGGGCGATGCGGGCGAACTCGATCAGCTCCGAAATGGTACCGAGCTTGGGATAGCCGGCGACGATGGGCGGTGAGCGCTTGTCGCCGCGATCGTCGAAGATGCCGCAGATGCGGATGTCGTTATAGGGCTGCTTTTCGACCGAGCGGATCAGCATCTCAGCCGCCTTGCCACCGCCGACGATGACGGCGCGCCGCTCCATGCGGCCATCGCGCGCCCAGCGCCGGATCAGCTTCGACATCACCAGTCTGAGGCCGAAGAGGAGAACGAAGCCGATGACGAACCAGGTGCCGAGCAGAAGGCGCGAATAGTCTTCCGACATCTTCATGACGAATGCCATCAGCGCCATGAGGGCGAAAGTGCCGGCCCAGACCAGCAGCACGCGGCCGAAATTGGCGATGGGCCGCATGAGGGCCACGATCTGGTAGCAGTCGGTGACGTCGAGCAGCACCACGGCAAGGAACGACGAAGCGGCGATCGTCAGCGGGTATTGCCAGGCGAGATAGTTGAAGAACCCGACATAGTAGAAATAGATGCCGAGCCCGGACACCAGCAGCAAGCCGAATTCGACCATGCGCAGCACGCCGCTGACCATGATCGGCGACATGGTATCGCGCCTGTACTGCGAGGCGACCTGGCGGGCGACATCGTTCATGCCGCCGGGCGGCGTGTCGCCTTCGGCCGGGCCGTCGAATTTACGCACCGCCTCTGGTGAAAAGCGGCGCGCGGGGTCGATCTCGTTCATGGGGCTTTCCGCAAGCTTCCCTACGGTGAATAGCAAAAGAGAGCTAAGAAAGCCTTGAAACAACAAGTGGCTTTGAAACGGCCTGGGGCTTGAGGCCTATTTGTTGATCGCGGCGAAGTAGGCCTTCTCGATGTCGGCGGCCATCACATCGGCGCCGAAGCGTGCCTTGAGGCTGGCGCCATCCGGCATCAGCTTGCGATAGGCGGCGAGGTCGCCCAGCGCCTGGCTCACCTTGTCGGCAAGCTCGACTGGGCCAGGCCGGATCAGGGCAGGGGAGCCGGAGCCGAAGATTTCCGGTATGCCGCCGACCGACGTGGCGATCATCGGCTTTCCCGCGGCGAGCGTCTCCAGGACGATATAGGGCATGGCTTCGGCCCGCGAGGGAACGATGACGAGTGCCGCCAGCGCGAAAGCCTCCCTGGCCGGCATCGGCGGCAGGAAGCGGACGTAGCCCTCAAGCCCGAGGCGTTTCACCTGGGCGTGGTAGCGGGGTAGGTCGTCGCCGGAGCCAACCATCACCGCGGTCAGCGCGCGGCCGAGCCGGGGGCCGGCGAGGGCCAGCGCGTCGATGAAGATGTCGGGACCCTTCAGGTCGCGCATCATGCCGATATAGAGCAGATCGGCTGCGTCGGCCCCGGTGATTGCGGGCTCGAATTCGGCGGCGCGCAATCCATTGTAGACCAGGGTGTTGGGGATCTGCGGCTCCCCGACCTTGCGGCGATAGGTTCGCCTTTCGTAGTCGGAGACAAAAAGCAGGTGGTCGGTGAAGAGCGCCATGAAGCGCTCGAGCGCGAAGAACAGCTTTCCGGTGGTCGTGTGCTCGTCATAGTGGAGAGAGCCACCATGCGGCGAATAAAGGCGGGCTACGCGAGACCTTGATACCCGCAACAATGAGCCGAACAGACGGGTATAGGCGCCACCCTTGGCGCCGTGCCCGTGCAACACGTCCGGCCGCAATTCCTTGATGATCCTGTAAGTGCGCCAGGCCGACGCAAGGTCGCCCGGGCCGACATGGCGCTGCATCGGCGTGCGATGGATGCCGAGCGCCAGCATATCCTTCATCTGCTCGAACAGACGTTCCTCGAACTCGCCGCCCGTCGTCGAATCGCAGACGATGCCGACAGAATGTCCGGCAGCGACCTGCGCCTCGGTCAGGTCGCGCACATGGCGGAAAATTCCTCCGACGGGTGAGCGAAAGCAATGGACGATCCTGAGGTTGTCCACCACGTGGGTCGTCAGAACAGGCGTTCGCGGACGTAGACCGTATCGCCCGGCAGCAGCGGGTCGGACGTGACCACGCGGCCGGTCATCACCTTACCGTTGATGTCGCGGGTGATGTCGACGCTTTCCTGATTGGCGCGCGGGGTGAAACCGCCAGCGATGGCGATTGCCTTCTGCACCGTCAGGCCGGGGACGTACGAGTATTGGCCTGCGGCACCCACTTCGCCCATGACGAAGATCGGCCGGTAGCGGTCGATCTCGACCGAAACGTCGGGATCGCGCAGATAGCCTTGCCGCAATTTGTCGGCGATTTCCTTTTCCATCTGCTGCGCTGTGTGGCCGCGCGCCGGTACGGCGCCGACAAGCGGGAAGGAGAGGTAGCCGGATTGGTCGACGCTGTAGGTGTTGGTCAACCCGTCCTGCTCGAACACGGTGACGCGGACGCGGTCGCCCGCGCCAAGACGATAAGGCTGTTCGAGCACTTCGTGGAAGGCTGCCGGCGTCGGCCGGTAGCTGGAACAGCCGGCAAGCATCGATACGGCAAGCAGCGCGCGAAACAGGGAAGCAGTGCTTTTCATGACCGGACAGGTACCTTCGACTGGCCGCTGCAGCCCCGCAGCAACTCTAGGGATCGAGGTCCGTTATCATCCTGTTAGGGTTAATGGCCGGTAAAGGGAGCGGCCGACACAGCGCGCGGCGGCGAGAGTTTTGCGATTTTTTTGGCGGTTTTGTTTGGCGTCCGCCAGTAAACCCTAACGCAAACTTACGGCCATCTTAACGGC
>NZ_JBFULQ010000321.1:0-6437 GCF_054049815.1 Mesorhizobium sp. P5_C1
GTCTGGAACCGTGATCACCGTCTTGGCGAGATTGATCGTGCCGGCAATCACCGGTGCGGAGGTCAGCGGCCCCTTGATCGTCAGGTCGCCGCCGAGATTGGCGGTCACCACCCGGCCGTCCGTATAACGGCCGTCCACCAGCTTGATCGACAGATCGGCCGGAAATCCTTGCGCCGGGTTGATGCCGACCGTGCCGCTGGCCGACAGGCTGCCGCGCGTCGACAGCGTGCCGGTCAGCCGGTTGATCCTTGCGACGCCGCCGGCGATCGATACGTCGGCGGCGATATCGTTGACCGCAAGGCCCGAGCGCGCGTCGACCAGGCGCGCGCCGGAGGTGCTGACCGAGCCGCCGATGACAGGCGATGTCGCTGGACCGCGAACCTGCACGTTGACATTTGCCGTTCCAGACAGGGACAGCCCCTGCGCGGCAAGCTTCTGGCTGAGCAGGCCGAACGGCACGGCGCCATTGAAATCGAGCACCAGCGCCGGCGTGCCTGCCGTCGTCACGGTGCCGCCGCCCTTGAGGCCAAGGCCGGCTCCATCACTGACATTGGCGTTGAAGGTCAGCTTGTTGGCGGCGAAGGTGCCGGACGAAGAAACACTCACCGCACCGACACCCGCACCCCGGGTCTGCGACGTCTGCACGCCGGTCGCATCGATGTTGAAGGCAACAGCGGGGCYCGCCGGCGCACCCGTCACCTTGGCTGTGCCCGAGATCGAACCGGCGGCATCGAGGCCCGGCGAGAAACTGTTGGCAAGTGACATCGGCACTCGCGCCAGCGTCGCGTTGATGTCGAGCGCCGTGCCGACCTTGCCGGTCACCGTCGCCGTGCCGCCGCCCAGGTTGAGCACCAGCCGGTCCAGCGTCGTCGTGCCATTGGCAATGCTGATGGTCGAGGCCTGGGCGATGGCCGCCTTGATGCCCTTGACCGTGGCCTGGCCGGAAGCAAGCTCGATGGTGGTTGTGCCGTTGGCCACTTTCACCCGGCCAGCGGCCTGCGCCGGGATGCCTTTTACGGTGGCGCCACCGGAAAAGCCGGTCCAGTCGCCATCGCGCTTCAAATCCACATTTATGCCGCTGATCACGGTGCCGCCTGATGTGACGGTGTCGGCGCGGATCTTTCCGGAAATCACCGGAGCAGCGAGATAGTTGGCGATGAGCGCATCGACGGAAACGGCCTTTGCCTGCAAATCGCCGCGCGAGATCGACGCCGTCGCCGCCTTGATCGCGACCTGCGGCGCGGTGCCGTTCTTGGAAAAGGCGATGGTGCCGCGCACGTCGCCTTCCGCCTTTTCCAGCGCAAGTGCCGCCAGTGGGCCGATATCAGGCAGGTCGAGCGCGATGGTGCCGACCGGCACGAACTTCTCGTCCAGCGCCAGATCGCCGGAGATCCTGTTCTTRCCAAGCGACAGCAGCAGGCCGTTGATGGCGCTTTTGCCATCCGCCGTCGCCAGCACCGCACTGCCTTGCAGTGGCTGGCCGGCGACATTGCCGGTGAGTTGCACATTCGCCGCCGGGTTGGCGGCATCGGCCTTGCCGGTGGCGGTAAGCTTCAGCCCGGTGATCTCGCGCGCGGCCACCAAAAGCCGATCGCTGTCGACCGTTAGCGACAGATCGGGCGCGGTCGCGGGACCCTGTGCGTTCAAGGCGAAGCCGATGGCGCCCTTGGCGTCTTTCGAGAGCAGCGAGATGTCGCTTAGCGCGCCCTTGATGTCGGCGGCGACCTTGTTGTCGGCAAGGCTTGCCTGCCCCTCGGCAGTCAGTGCACCGGAGGCCAGCTTCAATCCGTCGACATTGACATTGCCCGACGCATCGCGCTTCAGCGCAGCGCTCAGTTCCGCGCGTTCGGCAAGCACGCCGCGCACCGCCGCCGGCAGCGCAGCGGAGGCTGCGTCGGCTTTCAAATTGAGCTCGATGGCACCATCGGCCAGCGATACCCGGCCGCTAAAGCCGCTGTTCAGCGCATCGCTCGTCACCGAGCCGCTGTCGATGGTGATGGCATCCTTGGCGAGGCTGCCGGCAACCTTGGCCGTGACCTTCCCGGCGATCAGTGGCGCGATGGTTGGGTTGTCGAGGCCAATCTGGTCGGCCGACACCGTGCCGGAGATCGGACCCGTCCGGGCCTTCAGATCGAAAGCATCGGAATGCAGGGCGACGGCAACGCCCTCGACCTTGGTCAGCTTGGTGGCGACCGACGGCAGCGCCGCCGAAATATCGAGCCGCGGCTGCGTGCCCTGCCCCGCTACCCTTACCGACAGCGCCTGCAGTTCAAGCTTGATAGGGCTTTCCGCGCTGCCCAGCGTCAGCGGCAAGCTGGTTCCGGCCGAGGCGAGATCGAGGGCGAAATCGCTGGCGCCGTTCGGGTTTAGGGTGCCCGCCGCCTTGCCGGAAATCTTGTCGCCTGTGAGCGTCGCATGATCGAGCACGACGCCGCCGGCCACGGTGTAGCTGCCGGCTGCATCGACGGCGAGCGGACCGAGCTCCGCCTGCCGGGTCTGGCTGGTTTCGACGCCGGCCAGTTGTGCGTCGAACCGAACCTCGGGCGCAGATGGCGACCCGGTCACTTCAGCGGTTCCGCCGAGCGTGCCCACGGCATCGAGACCGGGCGAAAAATCATTGGCGAGTGCTGCCGGCAGTGCCGAAAATTGTGCCGCCAGATCGAGCGCCTGGCCGGCGGTGCCGGACAGTGTCACCGAACCACCGCCGACATCGAGCGCCAGTTTTTCGATGCTGGTCGTGCCATTGGCAATGCTCAACGTCGATGGCTGCGCGATCGCGGCCTTAATGCCGCGAACCGTGGCTTCACCCGAAGCGATCTCGATGCTGGTCGTCCCGTCCGCGATCTTGACCCGGCCGGCAGCGGTCGCCGGAATGCCCGATATTGTGGCGCCACCGGTAAAATTGGTCCAGTCGCCATCGCGCTTCAGGTCGACGCCGATGCCGCCGATTTCCGTGGTTCCCGAGGTGACGCTGTCGGCCTTGATTGAACCGGCGATCGCCGGCGCCTTGAGATAATTGGCAATCAGCGCATTGACGCTGATTGCCTTGGCCGTCACTTCGCCGCGCGCGATCGCCGTGCTCTTGGCGTCGATAGCCACCGAGGGCGCGTCGCCATCCCTGGCGAAGCGGATGGTGCCGTCGATGTCGCCCGTCACCGCCTGGCCGGCGAGCGCGGCCAATTGGTCGATAGCAGGCGCGGCGAGCGTCAGCGTGCCCAAGGGCATGAATTTGTCATCCAGCGCGAGGTCGCCCGAGACCTTGTTGTCGCCAAGCGAAACCAGGAACCCATTGATCGAACGCTTGCCTTCGCTGGTCACCAGCGCCGCCTTGATGTCCAGCGGCTGGTCGTTGACGGAACCGGTCAGCGAGACATTGGCGGAGGGGCTGGCAATGTCGGCCTTGCCGCTTGCCGTCAGCTTTATGCCCTTCACCGTGCGGCCCGAGGCCGTCAGGCTGTCGCTGTCGGCGGAGACCGTGAAATCCGGCGCCGTCCTGGCGCCGCTTGCCGACAGTGCAAAATCGACGCCGCCGGCCACCGGCACGCCAACCATTGGCGACAGCACCGAAACGTCGCCCAGCTTGCCCTTGATATCGGCCTGGATGTCGGCGCCTTGCGCGCTGGCGGTGCCGCTGGCGCTGAGCGTGCCGGAGGTGAGTGAGATCGAGTTGGCGGCAAAGGATCCCTGCGGATCGCGCGTCGCCGCGGCCGAGAATTTCACCCGGGCGCCGAGCACCGAGGCGATCTGCGGCGGCAAGGCCGTCGCCACGGCATCGGCATTCATCTTGAGCTGCATCGACAGGTCGGCAAGCGCCACCGTGGCGGTCAGCGAGGCGTTGACCGCGTCGGAGCGCAGCGTGCCTTCGTCGATGGCAATGGCGTCCTTGCTGACCGACCCGGCCAGATCGACATTGACCTTGCCGGTGACCAGCGGCGCCAGTGTCGCCACGTCGGTTTTGAGGCCGCCCGCCGCCAGCCTGACGGTGACCGGCCCGGCGCGATTCTGGATATCGAAGCCGTCCGAATGGATCTGCGCCGCCAGATCGTCCAGCCGCGTGCCGCCGGCGACGATCGAAACGAAGGAGGCGCCGATGTCGATGATCGGCGTCTTGCCGTCGCCGAACGCGCGCGCAGTGGCGTTGTTGATCGCCAGCATGATTGGCTGCGCCTTGCTGCCAACGCTGATCACCACAGGCGGGCCCTTGGCGGCGAGTTCGACCGCGAGATCGCTGGCACCGGCAGGATCGACGATGCCGGATGCGGTGCCGTGCACCGCATCGCTGTCGATGCTGGCGCGGTCGACACTGACACCGCCGGCCGATGTGGCGGTGCCGGCGACATCGAAGCTGGTCTTGCCGGCAAACAGCGGCTTCAAATTCTCCGGCAGGAAGCGCGCGAAATCACCGTCGCCCTTGGCCTCGATGTGATTGCCCTTGTCGGTCAGTTGGTGGCGCCCGGTGAGCTGGGTGACGATCTGGCCGTCGACAACGAAGGTCCCGATGCCGCTCCAGTTGGCCAGCGGGCCCGTCCCCGAGACAATGATGTCGACCGGCGGCGTATCAGGCAGATTGAGCAGGTTGGCGATGATGCCGCCCGCCGGCTCCGATGCCTTCAGATCGAGGTCGAGCTTGTTGTCGGCTGGCGCGAAATGGACTTTGGCGTCGACATTGCCTTGCTTGCCGTCATGGCGGGTGACGTTGAGCGTCGTCTCGACCGCCAGCGGCGCGGCGTCGACCTTGAGCATGCCCTTGGCGGCAAGTTCGGCGATGCCGCTGCCGGCCAGATCCTGGCCGAGCGCGATTTCGGGAAGGTCGATCTGCTTGATGTCAAGCGAGACCGGCAGCGTCGTCGTGCCGCCACTCTGCGCCGGCTGCGTGCTGGCCACCGGCAACCGGGCCAGTTCGATGCGTCCGGCGGCGATGCGGTCGGCGCTGAAGCTTTTCGACAGCAGCGCCAGGGGCGACCAGTCGACGGCGACCTTGCGCGCCACCAGCCAGGCGCCTTCACGGTCTTCCAGCACGACATGGTCGACGCTGAGCGCGCCCGACCAGATGCCGTCGATACCGCTGACGGTGATCTTGCGGTCATCGCTCGAGGCCAGCCGCGAAATGATGCCGGCAAGATTGTCGCGTCCACGCTCGGTCTTGGTCAGCACCACCAGCGCGCCGATCGCCCCGGCGACAGCGATGAGCAGCGTGTAGAGGACAATGCGAAGGATGCGCCTGAATATCTTCATCGCTCAGAACGCCTGTCCGATGCCGGCATAGATGCCGAAATGCGGATCGTCTGGATCACGATTGAGCGGCACGGCCGCGTCGATGCGCAGCGGCCCAAATGGCGTGACATAGCGCAAGCCGACACCGGCGCCGACTTTGACATCGGAGAAATTGGGCACCGATTTGGTCGACACCGTGCCGGCATCGACGAACGGCACGATGCCGATCGTGTCGGTGATGGCGATACGCATCTCGACCGAGGTCTCGAAGAAGGACAGACCACCGATCGGCTGGCCGTTGAAATCCTTGGGGCCGATGCCTTGGTAGGCATAGCCGCGCACCGAACCACCGCCGCCGGAATAGAAGCGCCGGTCGGCTGGTACATTTTCGAGGCTGGTGCCGACGATCGAGCCGACGGCGACACGCTCGGCCAGCACGAACTTCGAAGCCGAATCCAGCGACTGATAAGCCGAACCCTCGCCCTTCAGCTTGAGGAAGGCCGCACCGCTCAGAATGTCATAGCTCGGTTCGGCATAGGCCAGCACCCGGAAGCCGCCGGTCGGGTTCAGCCGGTTGTCACGGTTATCGTAGACATACTGCAGCGGAATGCTGGCGATCAGATATTTGTGCTTGCCGAAAGCATCGTGGATTCGCGAATAGTCGAGCGATACTTCCGCCGAGACCGTCTGCTTCTTGGTGAGTTCGTAGGACAGGCCGGTGCTGCCCTTGACCGAGAAATGGTCATAGGCGTCCGGATGCTCGAGCACGGTCTTGAACCTGGCGAAGAACTTTGACGCCGGCCCGATTACGCCCGGTTTTTCGAACATGATGCCGGCATTATAGTTGAGCTCGCTGAGGTTGTTGCTGCCAATACCGCTGATGGCCCCTTCGATGCGCAGCTTTTCGGCCCGGCCAAACAGGTTGCGGTGACCCCAATAGCCTTCCAGGCCGAGCCCCTCAGTGTTGGAGAAGGTCCCGCCAACACCGAAATAGCGTGGCTTGCGCTCACTGACCTGGAGGCCGATCGGAATGTTGCCGTCGGCATCGAGCTTGTCGGCTTCCTTGAACGTCACGCTGTTGAACACCTCAAGCGCCAGCAACCGGTCGCGCGCATCGCTGATCTCGTCGGGCGAGTATTGCCTGCCGCGCTTGAGGCCGGTCATGTATTCGGTGAAGTCGCGATCGACCTTCTCCGTGCCTTCCACCGTGGTGTCACCATAGC
>NZ_JBFULQ010000322.1:0-6434 GCF_054049815.1 Mesorhizobium sp. P5_C1
GGCGATCGCAATGTCGCGGTAGCTCGCGCCATTCGAGTGGCCGTCAGCGGCCTGTATCATCAGTCGAATGCGGCGGCGCTGCTGCGGGGTCATCCGCGTGTCCGAAGGTGTGGGGCGCCCCTGCCAGGCCCGCCAGAAACGGGTGAGTGCTTCGATCCGTCCCAACGTTTCTGCATCCAAGGGGATCAGCGCCGCCACGTGGCCGTGCGGATCACTGCCCGGCAGAAGGAGAAGTTGGGTCGCGACGCCTGCACTGTGGACGATGTGACGTCCTTCGGGGCTGTCGTGGACCGCCCCAAGACCGGTCAAAGGCGCCGATCGCAACGACGACAGGAATTCCGGCGCCGGCACGAGAGAAACCACAGCTGGATCGACGTCAGGCGACCACAGAACGTCTTGCGCCAAGGCGGACAAATCCGGCCTGGCCGGGAAATCGCAACCCCCACAGCCGCTGTGTCTCAAGGTGGAAGGGTGCTTTTTCGGCCCTGGTGGTCAGGAGCGCCTGATAGTGCCGTTGATAGGGTTCGTGACGCCGCAGACACTCCCAGGCGAGCCCTTCGACGGGCAATGTATCGAAATAATCATAGCTGGCATTGTCTCGCCAATGCGACGTATCCGGCCTCATCCAAGAGCTCCTCACGCAAGAAACGCGTAGACCCCGCCTCAAAACAATTCCGGGTTGTAGCGATTGGTGGAAGACCCTCGCCGGGCATCGGGTGATGCCGTTTCGGCATCACCCGGGAACGACAGGAGCGGTGGTGCTAGCTGCCTGGTTGACGCAAAAGATGGCGGTAGCCAGCACGCGCCATCCAGCGCGCTCGCGCCAGATGGCTGTCATGGATTCGCCGGGCGCGTTGTGGCTCCTTCGTCAGATCAATGCCGAAGAGAATTTCGACCACCTCGCGCCAGTCCGCGCCGTCGTCGGCGGCGTCGAGCAGGCGCACATAGAGCTTGACGTGTTCCCGATCGTATTCGGTGAGTTCGTCACTGGTCGGCGCGGTTTCGTCAAACGGCTCGATCATCGCTTGCCTCGTCTTCAGAGTGAAAGCCTGCATTTTATAGAAACAACAGCGCCGACGGAGGATGGTTGATTGGCATCAGGCGATGCGGTTTCAGCATCGCTCTCGGCCTGAGTGAACCGAACCGCACGTCCGCGCAAGAAGGCCCCGGCCTTTCGGCCGGGGCCTGCGCGGGTCCTCAGTCACCCCGCCGCGCGTTCGGGCGGGACCAGATGAGCGAGAAACCCTCACCTTCCTCGTCGTCGAAGAGGTTGGCGTAGATCGGGGCGTTGAAGCTCGGATCGTCCAGCTTGAGACCGAGGTAGTCGCGGCCCTCGTTGGAGGTCTTCGACCAGGCGGCGCCGATCTCGGCGCGGCCGACCAGCACCCGGTGGCTGGGAGCGTTCTCGCCAGTGGCGCGGGTGTCTGGGACGATGCGCACGTTCTTGGCCTGGACGCTGAGGGTGACGATTTCGCCGGTGTACTCGTTCGAGGCGGTCTTCTTGAAGGTGCCGATGGTAGCCATTGTAAGTCTCCGTTTTCTGTTCCCGAGCCCGCACCATGCGGCCTCGATGGCGATCACTTGGCCGGAGGCGACCGACGACGCATCGCTTGCGACCGGAGCAACGCGGAGGACGGCGCAGGAACGACTTTCTTGTCTCGCGAGGAATGGCGGCGCTCGGGGTCCCCATGCGCTTGCGGCATGGGGTGGGAGCCGGCAGGGGAAGAAAGTCGAGACGCGCCGTTGCGGCCTAGGCGATCGAGGCTTCAGCCGTCCTTCGGCCAGATCAGCCCATTGAAGAGGCCGTTTGGAGCGCTCTTGGGACAGATTGGCAACGGAGACGTTGGCGTCCAACGCGCCGCCAGCAGATCGCTACGCGTTCACTGGCGTCGTCCACGGATTCCAGGCGCCGGAAACCCACGCACCTCCAACGCCGCGGCCACCGGCCGCGCTGCCGTGCTGCCACCGACTTGTCGGCCTGCCTTGCGGCGTCGACCGAAGAAAATCCAAATCCACAAACGAGGCCGCGCCGGCGTGGCCGTTGCTCGATCCTTGGCATGCATCCCGAGTGCTCCAACCACCGATGACAAGGAGGCCAAGCCTTCATCGCTCTGGTCCATCCGCCTCGCTCGCGCGGGTTTAAGCTCGAACCATGCCCCTACCGGATTGGTCGCCGGCAGCCATGCCCGCGACCCGCAGATATGCCGTGACGCCGACGGCGATCGCGCCAATGGCGGAAAAGACGATCTGCCAGGTTTCCGAAGGCATCATGTGCTTCGCGATGCCATGGATGGCATGGTAGCCGGCAACGATAGCGGGAGCGACGAAGACCAGCGCGATCGCCAGCTTCGCCCACATGGGCCTGATAACGCCGAGGAGGATTTGGCCGACGCCGAGCGTCAACCCGGCTGCGAGGATGCCGACAAGGATCGCGCCAAGCCAGCCGGCACCGGTGTTGAATGCCCATGTACTTGCGGTGACGCCGACGAACAACGGGAGGGCGACGATAGCAAGCGTGAAGAGCAACCAGCACAAGATGCCGATGGCCGCGATGCAAAGGAGAATGCCGAGGATGATCATGGTGGTGTCTCCGAGAGAATAGCTCTGGTGATTGCGCCTTCCACCACCACCTGGCGCAGTGCTCAGCGTAGCAAAGGAAAAGCGCGGGCGAAACCCGCCGGTGTTCTTGCATCGCCGGGCGCGATGTCCGCCCCGTCATGGGGCGAACGGGTCGATTTCGCCGATGACGGCGGTGTYGTCGCCGTCATACTCGTTCGCTGGCACGACCGAGAGAGTGCCGTCGCCAGCACGAAAGATGACGATGGTGACCATGAGAGTGGCGGCGAGGCTGAAGGCGAAGGCATGTGCGTCGGTGAGGGACATCGACCCGGCTCCTGTTTGAAGCGGAGGGCCCTCCCCCGCTGACAGGCGCCCGATGTGTTCGGCCGATGGCCGCAATCACCGCGAAGCCGAAGCCGGAGCGGCGGCACGCTTCGCGTAGTCCGACCCCTTGCGGGTTGATGGCGTCAGGCCATCGGCTGGACCAAGGATCAGCGTCGCATAGCAGGGGTGGTGCTTCGTTCCTGGAACTGACGGACGGACAATGCCGAGCGAGATACAAGCGATCTCCCAAGCCGCCTGTACCGCTTCTCGCGCCTGAACACCGCACTCGGCTCGAAGTCTACCGAAGACCGGGTTCCCAGTTCGACGGGAAGTCGTCCGCTTTGCGCCAGAGCGGTCATCCGTCGCCGGTTCCCGAATGACCGCAGTTGGCCGCAAGCGGTCCGACCGGTTATGGTAACATCGAGAATGCAGACATTCAGTCCGGTCGGTCCGAAGCGTCGAATGACCTAAAGCAGCCATTCCCATAGATGCTGCACGAACTCCTTGCAGATTGCCCTTCCTCCTTGCCCTAATGTGCGCTGGACTAGCTGGATTCCTTGCGTACCTGATCAAGCAACCAGTCCTGAAACGCATTTGTCAGGCTTGAAGGTGACTTCCTGTCCGGTATGACCGCATAGTAGCTATTTTCCGTGGTGATCGATTGGCCCGCAGTCACGTGAAGCCTGCCGGACGACAATTCCTCCTCGATTAGGTACACCGGCAACAACGCTACACCGATGTCGGCGGTGGCGGCTTCGATAATCATTCCAAATTGATCAAAGCGCGTCCCATGGTAAGAGCCGGCAGCGTCCAACTCATTTAGGGCAAACCAGTCCGACCAAAGTTTTGGCCGAGTTGCTAGGTGAAGGAGCGGCATCAAGCAAATGTCAGCGGTCGTTTCTATGCGGCTCGCAAGCACTCGACCGGCGACCGGAACGACGGTTTCACTGCATAGGAAGGTGCAGTTGCCGCCGGCCCAAATCGGCTGACCATAGTGAATGGCGATGTCAAAGTTTTCCTCTTCGAAATCGAAGCGCTGAGAACGCGATGCAAGGTTGATTGTAGTGTTCGGATGAAGCGCGAGAAAGCGACCAAGCCTTGGGGTGAGCCAGCGAGTCCCGAATGTAGGCAGCGTCGCCACCGACAGTAAGCCGCCGGTGTCGCCAGCAGCGACGGCGCGGATGATTGTCTCTTCGGCCTGCAGCAGAAGCCGCCTCGCATCGGGCAGAAGACGTTTGCCTGCATCAGATAGTAACGCGCGTTGCCTGATACGCTCGAACAGCTGGATACCGAGCCGCGTTTCAAGATCCTTTATCTGCCGGCTGACGGCGCTTTGCGTTAGGTTGAGTTCGAGCGCGGCGCGGGTAAAGCTGCCGTGCCGAGCTGAACATTCAAAGGCCTGAAGATTGATAAGGTCCGGCAAGAGTCGTCGGGGTATGGTCATTCCAAATCCGCATCAACCGAGAAGAATTTTTCAACATCAACGATATCTAGATGGCACTATGATCGCAACTACGAATGAAGTGCAGGAGGATCATAATGCCGAAGCACCACGAAAAGCTGGCAGGAGACCACGTCTCGTCCTGCGAAATCCGCTCCGCCTTCTCGGCGGCGATGTCGGCCATGTACCGGACCGAGGTTCCTGCCTACGGCACGCTGATGGAACTGGTCGCCGAGGTGAATGCCGAACTGCTGGATGGCACGCCAGTGCTGCGCCAGCGGCTCGAGGCGATGGATTCGCTCGACCGCATTTCGGAAGAGCGGCACGGCGCGATCCGCCTGGGAACGCCGGCCGAACTCTCGATGATGCGGCGGGTGTTCGCGGTGATGGGCATGCAGCCGGTCGGTTACTATGACCTCAGCGCGGCCGGGGTGCYGGTCCATGCGACAGCGTTTCGTCCGGTTGGTGCCGAAGCGCTCAGCCGAAATCCTTTTCGCGTCTTCACCTCGTTGCTCAGAAGCGACCTGATCGGCGACGAGGTTCTGCGTGTGGAAGTGGAGACCATTCTTGCCGCTCGTCGGATTTTCACGAACAGCGCCGTCGAACTCACCGAAAAGGCCGAGACGCAGGGCGGCCTGCTTCGAGCCGATGCGGATCGGTTTGTCGCCGAAATCCTCGAGACCTTCCGCTGGCATGACCAGTCCTGCGTCAGCATGGAGATGTACCATAGGATGCACCAGCAGCATCGGTTGGTCGCCGACGTGGTCTCTTTCAAGGGCCCGCATATCAACCACCTGACACCGCGCACGCTCGACATCGACGCGGTGCAGGCCGGCATGCCCGCGCGCGGCATCGAGCCTAAGGCGATCATCGAGGGCCCCCCTACTCGCAAGTGCCCAATCCTGCTCAGACAAACGTCGTTCAAGGCACTGGACGAACCGGTCTCGTTCAAGTCAGACAGAGGCGGCTGGACGGCTGGCTCGCACACGGCGCGTTTCGGCGAGGTCGAGCAGCGCGGCGTGGCGTTGACACCGAAAGGTAGGGCGCTCTACGACAGCCTTCTGGAGACCACGCGTAAAATCGTCAAGCCTGCGGCCGATGGGTCGAATGCCGATGACTACGTCGAGGCGCTGTCACATTCGTTCCAGTCGTTTCCCGACACGTGGGAATGCATTCGCACGGCGGGCCTTGGCTATTTCGCCTATTCATTGACTCAGGGAGGGCGTGAGGCCGGCAGTGCCTGTGACAAGGACACCGATCATCTGGTGACGGAAGGCTTTGTCAGTTTCGACCCGATCGTCTACGAGGATTTCCTGCCCGTCAGTGCCGCCGGCATCTTCCAGTCCAATCTTGGCGACGAGGCGGCTGAGGACTTCGTCGCCAGTCCCAATCGGCAACGCTTCGAAGCTGCTCTCGGCGCCTGCGTGCTCGACGAATTCGAGCATTATGCCGCCATGGAGCATGCGTCGATCGAAGAGTGCCGGCGTTCACTGCGCAGCCTCCGGGCGGCCGAGTAGGCGGCTGATATGATCCGCGAGCGGCACAAGGCGGCGTTGGTCGAGATCCTTGGCGACAAAGGGGTCCTCCAGGATTCGGCTGGCATGGCACCCTATGAGAACGGTGCCCGCTACGACCAGGGCCGCGCCGCGCTTGTGCTGCGTCCAAAGAACACGGCCGAGGTATCAGCTTGTGTTGCCTATTGCGTTCGGGAGGGCATTCCGTTCGTTCCGCAGTCCGGCAACACCGGTCTGGTTTCTGGCTCTACGCCGGACGCCAGCGGCGTGCAAATCGTGCTCAGCCTCGATCGCATGGCGCGTATTTTCGAATTGGACGCCGACAACCGCTCGCTGCGTGTCGACGCCGGCATGAGGCTGTCGGACATCAACGGGAGGCTTCTGGAAAGCGGCCTGTTTTTTCCGATCGACCTTGGCGCCGACCCGCGCATCGGCGGCATGCTGGCGACGAACACCGGGGGCGCGCGCTTCCTACGATACGGTGATGTGCGCAAGAATACGCTTGGCCTGAAGGTCGTCCTGGCGGACGAGGCCGGTACGATTGTCGATCRGATGTCGGGGCTGCGCAAGAACAACACCGGTGTCGACTGGAAGCA
>NZ_JBFULQ010000323.1:0-6432 GCF_054049815.1 Mesorhizobium sp. P5_C1
CTTTGCGCCCGTCTATTTTGGAAATCACTGGAGGAAGGAACCATCCTGCTCCATCACCGTTTCCATATTTGGTGGCCAGAAATGCGGACGCTCCAGAAATTCCTAGGCTTCTTCCTCCTCTTCATTTTCGTGGCCGCTTCGGTGACCGGTGCCCTCGCGCAGAGCGAAAAACGCCTCGCTTTCGTCATCGGCAATGCGGCCTATCCGTCTGGTGCGCTGGCGACGCCCGCCAATGATGCCGGGCTGATCGGCCAGACCTTGCAGGCAGCAGGGTTCGATGTTGTCGGTGCCCGCGACGTCGACCAGGAATCGCTGCGCGGCGCGCTACGCGATTTCCTTGGCAAGGTTTCTGCTGCCGGTCCCGACGCGGTGGTCTTCATCTATCTCGCCGGCCAGGGCGTACAGTTCGAAGGCGAGAATTACTTCTTGCCTGTCGATGCCCAGATCGCCAATCCAACCGACGTCCCGCTTCAGGGGATGCGGCTCTCCGATGTCACCAAGTCGCTGGCTGGACTGCCGACGAAGGTCAATATCGTCGTGCTCGATGCGGCGCGGCCGAATGCATTCCCGCAGACGAACCAGCCGCTGGCCGGAGGTCTTGCACTGGTCGATCCCGATCCGAACATGCTTGTTGCGTTCAATGCCGCCCCGGGTACGGTCGCGCCTGAAGGCAAAGGTCCATACGGTGCCTATGCCCAGGCGCTGGCGGAGATGATCCGCGAAGGCGGCCTGCCGCTTGACGATGTCTTCGATCGCACGCGCCTGCGCGTCAACGAGGTGACCCAGGGCGCGGAGGTTCCGTGGAGCGCCTCAAAGATCACGGCGCCCTTCGTCTTCTTCGACCGGGCTCCGGACGCGCCCGCGCCCAGGGTCTCGGAGGCTGAGTCCCAAGCCAACCGGACCAGAGAGATCCACGACTTCGACGCCCGCGATGCCTATGTCGCGGCCCTCGACCGCGACACGCTCAGCGGTTACGAGGATTTCGTCGACGCCTACCCGCGCGATCCAATGGCCAAGCGCGTGCGTGCCATCATCGCTGCTCGGCGCGAAGCAATCACTTGGCGCGAAACCTGGCTCCGGGACACCCCGGAAGCCTACTGGTCCTACCTCGATCGCTATCCGCACGGCCCGCATGCCTGGGATGCCCGCCGCCGGCTGGAGCATTTCGACGCAGCGCTGGAGCCGCCGGAGGATTTTGCCGTCTATGACTACGACGTGCCGCCGCCGCCACCGGAAGAGATCATCTATGTCGACCGGCCCGTGCTCTATTTCGACGATCCCGATTTCGACTTTGAGCCACCACCGCCTGTCGCGGTGATCTTCCTGCCGCCGCCTCCGCCGGATTTTGTCGTGTTGGCGCCGCCGCGGCCGGCAGTCGATGTCTTTGTCCTGCCGGTGCCGGTCTTCGTGCCGGTGCCGGTGTGGGTCAACCCGCCGCACGACATTGCGCCGCCGCCCGACAACGTCATCTTCAACAACATCCACAACACGACCGTCATCAACAACACGACGATCAATACCGAGAACAATCAGGCAGGGCAGGGCGGCGGCCTCACCACCGGCCAGAAGCTGACCGGCGCCGCTGTTGGACTGGGCGCCGCAGCGCTCGCGACCAAGGTGGCGCTGCCGCCGCTGCTGCATAAGAAGGCCGTGCTCTCTAACCAGAACCCTTCCGCCCCGGGCAAACTCGGCCAGGGTATGACGCAAGGCCGGCAGCCTTCCGGCGCAAAGCCGGTCTCGAAGACGCTCTCAACTGATCACACCCTGCCGGGAGCGAACGGCAAGACGCTGCCACTCGTCAATGGCAAACCGCCGGTGCTCAACGGCCACAATCTGCCAAACAACAAGAATTTGCCAAACAACAAGTCCAAGAAGCTGCTTGGCAAGCAAGGCACCTCGGGCGGCAACCAGCAAGCTACGGGAAATGCCGGCGCTGCCGTTACCGGACAGGGCAATGGCCAGCAGAACGGAGCCGGCAATGGGCAGGGCAAGAACGGCAAGCTCAACAAGCTGCCGACCGTCAACGGTGCACCGGCCGGGCAGCGCCCGAACGTGCAGGAGAGGATCAAGAAGAACAATCCAGCTGTCTTCTCCGACCAGGGTGGCGGCAAGCCGAAGAAGTTGACGCGCAAGGATCTGTCCGCCGGCCAGGCCGTTGTCGGACCGAGCGATCAGGCTCCGGGAAACGGGAACAAGAAGTTCCGCAAGCCGCAGAACGGCGGTGGAGGTTCCGCCGGCCCGCAAGTCAACGTCCAGCGGAATTTCAAGGTCAACAAGCCGAACGAGAATCCGCAGCGCCAACTCAAGCTGCAGGAGAAGCCGAACGTGAGGGTGTTCTCCAAGCCGCAGAAGCCGGAGTTCCATGCTCAGCCCAGGCCCCAGGTCCAGGAGCGGCGTCCGCCGCAACAGCCCAATCAGCAGCCGCCGCGAGGCAACAAGAAGCCTGCCTGCGGACACCCGGGCGAGCCTCCATGCAAGCAGTAGGCAGGAGTGAGGCAGGGATTGCCCGCCGGTCGCCGGGCACCGAACTTTCAAAAAGCTGAAGCGCTCTGGTCTGGCAGGCCGCTCAGTCTACCAGCTTGGAAACATTCGTAAGGGTTTTCGACGTGCCGCCCCGTTGGTTGATCGACACCCATGTGTTTGGGTTCTGCTGGGACTGGCGTTTGAGGAAGTAATAGCCCGTCGCATTCCAAGGTCTGATCTCATCGACCAGGTTGTCCAGGACAAGATCGCCCTTATCGGTTTTCACCGTCAGGATGGTGTGGCCTTCATTGTCCAGGTCGCGCACCACGGTCATCAGCAGCGCCTGCCGGGGGAATCCCGCCTCCAGAAGAAGCTTGCGCTTGTAGAGGGCGTAGATCTTGCAGTCGCCCTTGCCGTCCACGGGGTAATCCCAATGGTCCACCATCGTGCCCCAGTGGTCGAAATTGCTGACCGGTTTGATGAAGCTGTTCGCCTTCTGATTTATCCGCTTGAGGATGCGCAGGTTCTGCGCGGTCAGCTTGACATTCGCGGCAGGCAGAGCGGGCACCTTGCACTCTTTTGGTCGGCGATGGCAGAAATCGACCCAACCGTAGGGGACGCTGGTGCTTGCACCGACGGTGGCAGAGCGCAGCCCTTGCAGGGAAGATTGCGTCGATCGCGACTTGAACAATGTCGACTGTGCTTCCGCCGGACTGGCCTGCAGCGATGTCGCACCAATCAATGAAACGAAGCCAAGTAGGAAAGAGGAAGTGAGAACGCCGGGGACATGCCGCATTGCCAAAACACCGCCGCAACCAGGAAGCTGGTGCTGCGTTCGTGCGCAAAAGGCAGCCCAGGCAGTTAGAGACTTAATAATTTCTTAACGTGGATTGTGTTCGCTTCAAGGTGCCGACATGGATTCGGCTGGAATGCGCCGTCTTTGGCCCAGACCTCCACAGAGTCGAGCAACATTGCGGCACCCGATTCCGCCGAAATGCCGGCGCCTGTCAGGATGAAGATCTTGGCTCTGGGGCATGGTCGGCTGCACCCCGGAAAACACCGCTTGGATGGCGATGTTTCTGGGATATGCCGATCATTCAAACCCGCGTGCCGCCCACCGTCATCTGGTTCATTCGGAGATGCGGTTGGCCGACGCCGACCGGGACGCCCTGTCCGCCCTTGCCGCACATGCCGATGCCGGTATCGAGCTGCATGTCGTTGCCGATCATGGAAACACGGTGCATGGCGTCCGGCCCATTGCCGATCAGCATCGCGCCCTTGATCGGCTGCGTCACCTTGCCGTTCTCGATCATGTAGGCCTCGGTGCAGCCGAACACGAACTTGCCCGAGGTGATGTCGACCTGACCGCCGCCGAAGGAGACGGCATAGATACCGTTCTTGACCGAGGCGATGATTTCGTCCGGCTCCATGTCGCCCGCCGTCATGAAGGTGTTGGTCATGCGCGGCATCGGCTGGTGGGCGTAGCCTTCGCGCCGGCCGTTGCCTGTCGCAGTCATGCCCATCAGCCGTGCGTTCTGGCGATCCTGCATGTAGCCAACCAGTCTGCCGTCCTCGATCAGCACGTTGCGGGCCGTCGGGGTTCCTTCATCGTCGACGGTGAGCGACCCGCGCCGCTCCGGCATGGTGCCGTCGTCGACGACGGTCACCCCCTTGGCGGCGACCTGCTGGCCCATCAGGCCGGCGAAGGCTGAGGTCTTCTTGCGGTTGAAGTCACCTTCGAGCCCATGGCCGACGGCCTCGTGCAGCATGACGCCCGGCCAGCCGCTGGACAGCACGATGTCGAAGGTGCCAGCCGGCGCCGGTATGGCCTCGAGATTGACCAGCGCTTGCCTCAGCGCCTCCTTGGCGGCGTGCTTCCAGCTGTCCTCGACAAGGAAGTCGCCGAAGGCCTTGCGTCCGCCCATGCCGTAGGAGCCGCTCTCCTGGCGGTCGCCATCGCCGACGACGACAGAAACGTGGACTCGGACCTGCGGGCGGATGTCGCGCACAACCTGGCCATCGGCGCGCACGATCTCGACATGTTGCCAGGATGAGGACAGCGAGGCTGAAACCTGGCGCACGCGAGGATCCTCGGCGCGCAGCCAGGCGTCGATTTCCCGCAGCAGCTTTGCCTTGACCTCGAAAGAGGGGGAGGGGATCGGATTCTCTTCACCATAGAGATGGCGGTTGGTGCGGGCCGGCGCCGCGGCCAGCGTGCCAGAATAGCCGCCCTTGACGGTTGAAACAGCGTCGGCGGCGCGCAGCAGCGAGGCCTCGGAAAGGTCGCTGGAATGGGCATAGCCGCTGGCTTCGCCGGCGACGGCGCGCAGGCCAAACCCCTGGTCGGTGTTGAAGTTGGCTGTCTTCAGCCGGCCGTTGTCAAACATCAGCGCTTCGCTCTCGCTGTATTCGAGAAACAGTTCGCCGTCGTCGGCGCCATTGATGGTCTCAGCGACGATCTGCTTGATGCGATCGTCTGAAATGTCGAATTGGCCGATCAGGCTGTTCATGGCGCGTCCGTTCACAGGAGGAATGCTTCTTTGCCACGATGTAGGCGCGAAGGCGCCCGGAGACAATCGCCCCGCTGCATTGTGAAGACAAATGCGATCGCCGACAAATCGTCGACGTCACTTTTGGTTGACGAAGTCCTTGATGTCGCCGGTCATTGAATCCCAGTTCGAGAACTGTTCCTCAAGGTTGGACTTGGTGACGCCGCGAAGAAAGCTGACATCCATCTTGAAGTTGGATTCTTCGCAAACGCCGAGGTCTCAGGG
Organism: Mesorhizobium sp. P5_C1; assembly: GCF_054049815.1. Classification (NCBI taxonomy): domain Bacteria; kingdom Pseudomonadati; phylum Pseudomonadota; class Alphaproteobacteria; order Hyphomicrobiales; family Phyllobacteriaceae; genus Mesorhizobium; species Mesorhizobium sp. P5_C1. The sequence goes on from NZ_JBFULQ010000323.1 coordinate 5,238, forward strand.
CAGGGCGGCGAAACCGTCCGCGAAACCCTTGAGGTCGACGGGGATGCCGATGCCCTCTTCCGGGGTCTGGAAGACGATGAAGGTGGCCGACGTGCCGGTCTTCAGCGTATCGAGCAGCGGCTTTTCGAGAATGACTTCCGCATAGCAGCCATCCTGGAAGCAGCGCACGAAATAGGCGCGGCCGATATCCTTGCCGTCGACGTTGAGGCCGAGCCCGTTGGGCAAAAGCACGCCGAGCGGCGCCAGCACGCGCAGGATCTCCGCCTTGTTGTCGGCTGTACGCAGCACGACCACCGACAGCCCCATCTCTGGACGGTCCTCGGCGACGACGTTCTGCATCATCACGCATTGCTCGGAGGTGGCGCCGGCCGGCGTGTCGCAGATGATCGACCACGCGCCATGCGTCGAGCGGACGGTGCCGCTCGGCTGCGCGGCATTGGCCTGGCTGGACAAGCCGACAACGGGCTGGCCGATAACGGACGGGCCGATTGCGGACAACGCGGCGAGAAAGATGACCTTCGCCAAGATTCTCGAAAGCGCCAAGATTCTCGAAAGCGCAAGTCTCGAAAGCCAAGAGTTCATGACGGCTCCATTGCGAATCACGGCACTTTAAGCCGCGCCAAAGCCAAGTAAAGGACGAGACCGCAACCGGTCTGCCCCGAAACAGCCAATACGGCGCTTTTCCTAGCCAATTTCGCCCGAATTGCGACGGTCGGCACGCCCGGCCCGCAGGAATGTGGCCATGGTCGATCATATGCGATTCGGGACCGTTGCCGTTGCCTTGAAAGGCACATCCGGGCTTGCGCGCAAAAATGCCGCACGGTTTCGCCCGCTCCTTTCTTGCGGAGGGAAAAAGAGTATGGTTTGAACCACCTTGAGACTGTCGGGATTCCCGTCCCGGCATTGTTCGATATTCTCGTGGGCACAGCCTCGAGGAACTGGGAGACGATGAGGGCGATGAGAAAATTCCTAGCAGGCGCAAGTGCCGCTGCCACGTTTTTCGCCGGCGCATCCGCCCATGCCGATCAGCCCAGGGACTGGGAGACCGGCTTCCAGGCGCCGGCGACCGATATGATGCGGCAGATCGAGTGGTTCGGGAACTACACGATGTGGTTCATCGTCCCGATCACCATATTGGTGCTGTGCCTGCTTGCGTATTGCATCTTCAAATTCCGCGCGAGCGTGAACCCGGTTC
>NZ_JBFULQ010000324.1:0-6426 GCF_054049815.1 Mesorhizobium sp. P5_C1
GGGAAGAGGTTCCCCATGCCTAGGGGTGTTCGGAAATGAACCTGTTGATCGACAAGCTTGCCGGATTGGTCTTTATCGTCATTGGCTTCCTGCTTGCGGCATCGGGTTACCGGGCCGCATCGACGGGATATATGGCTGCCGGGATCGTTCTGCTCGCCATCGGAATTGCACTGGTGGTACGCAAGGTGTTGCGGCGAAATCAGGACAATCAACAGTGATGGCCGCCAGGGGTAGAGGGCTGACCCCCTGGCTCCGCACGATCCAGGATGATCTCAAAACACGCCTGGGTCGTGTACCGTGAACGGATTCAGGCGACGCGCTTTGGGTCTTTGCTCTTATGCATGCCGTTGTCCCAAAACCGGGTCCACCTTTGGGCGCGATACATGCACTAGCCATTCGGCGCGTCGGCGCGCATCAGGCCTTCCTGCTTGAGATCGGCCCAAAGCGCTGCCGGCAGCTTTGCGTCGAGCAGCGAGCGGTTGCTCTCGACTTCGCTCGGCCGCTGGCCGCCGGGGATCACCGAGACCACCGAAGGGTGCAGCAGCGGGAATTGCAGGGCAGCCTCGATCAACCGCACGCCATGGCGCTTGCAGACGGCGTCGATGCGCGCGACGCGCTCCATGATGTCCTGTGGCGCCTCGGAGTAGTTGTAGTGCGCGCCGGGCCTCGGTCCGGTCGCCAGGATGCCGGAGTTGTAGGGACCGCCGAGGACGATGCCGATGCCACGCGCCTGGCAGAGCGGCAGGAACGATGCCAGCGCCTCCTGTTCGAGCAGCGTATAGCGCCCGGCAAGCAGGAACAGGTCGAAATCGCCACGCTCGGCCAGCGTCTGGGCAACCTGCCACTCGTTGATGCCGCCGCCGAACGCCTTGATCACGCCCTGATCGCGGAGCGACAGCAGCCCGTAATAGCCCGAGCCCATGAACTCCTCGATGCGCCGGTCGGCCGCTTCCTTGCTGCCATGGGTGAAGATGTCGACATCGTGCACGAAGAGGATGTCGATACGGTCGACGCCGAGGCGCTCGAGCGAGGCTTCGAACGAACGCATGACGCCGTCATAGCTGTAGTCGTAGACCTCACGGCGCGACGGCGTGTCGAAGAACTTGCCGATGGCGGTGCGCTGTTCCGGCGGACAGGCGCGCATGATGCGGCCGACCTTGCTTGACAGCACATAGTCATCGCGCTTCTTGGAGCGCAGGAACGGATTGAGCCGCGTTTCCGACAGGCCGAGCCCGTAGAGCGGCGCGGTGTCGTAGTAGCGGCAGCCGGTCGCCCAGGCGGCCTCCAGCGTGGCGTTGGCGTCCTCGTCCGAGACAGCACGGTAGAGATTGCCGAGCGGCGCGGTGCCGAAGCCGAGCTCGGTAAAAGGGATGCCGCCATTGCCGATGCGGTCGAAGTGCCGTGTCTTCATATTCTGCTGTCTGCCTCACTTGATTTGTCTGACATGACACTATCATGCCTGTGGCTCGGCAAAAGCATCGCGGACCGTTGGACACGCTTTTTCGCGGTTGCTAGCATGAGCGAAATCAAGCTGTTCGTCGAAGCAAGAGCGACAATCCCCGGGATGATTTCGATGCCAGGTTCGCCGTGACCGACAACAGCGAAAATCCGTTCAAGACCGCGCTTGGCGAACTCGGCAGCGTGCTGGCACGGGTCGACGGCAGCCGCATCGACGCCGCTTGCCAGATGCTTGCAGGAGCCGGACAAATCGTCGTCTATGGCTGCGGCCGCGAGGCCTTGCAGGTCAAGGGCTTTGCCATGCGGCTCTATCATCTCGGCCTGCCGGTCTCGGTGGTCGGCGACATGAACACGCCGCCGCTGGGACCCGGCGATGTCTTCCTGGCCAGTTCTGGGCCGGGAGAAACCTCGACCGTGCTCACCTTGATGCAGGTCGCGCACGGTGCCGGCGCAACGAACCTGCTGCTGACAGCCCAGGCCGAAAGCAGTGCGGCAAAGCGCGCTGATTTCACGCTGCTCATTCCCGCACAGACAATGGCCAACGACCAGGGGGCCAAGAAAACGTCGGTGCTGCCGATGGGTTCGGTGTTCGAAGGGGCGCTATTCCTGCTGTTCGAGGTGATGGTGCTGAAGCTCAGGGATTTGATCGGCGCTTCGCCGGAAGCGATGCGCGCCCGCCACACCAACATGGAATAGACCATGCGCTACGAACTGATGCTGCCGCACCAGATCCGCAAGGCGATCGCCGAGAACTGGCCGGTTGCCTTGCCGCTCGGCGTGCTCGAATACCATGGCGAGCACATGGCCGTCGGCATGGACACCCTGGCCGTCATCAAGACGCTGGAGCTGTTCGAGAAGGAGCGCGACATCGTCATCCTGCCGCCCTTCTACTATGGCGCGGCAAGCTACGCCGTGGCGGCCCCGGAAGGCAGCGGCTCGCTGCAGGTCGGCGGCAATCAACTGGCGCCGTTCGGCGAAGAGCTGTTTTACAGCCTGCTGCGCATAGGCTTTCGCAACATCCACGCCATCATCCACCACCAGACCGAGAATTTCGCCGCCGGCATGCCGACCGATCTCGCCTTCAAGACCGCCGGCCGGCAGGCGATCTTCCGCTTCCTCGAAAAGGAGCGCGGCGAGGGCTGGTGGGGCTCGGAGGCGATGGCCGGCTATTATGCCCAGCACGCCGAGGGCGGCAATTTCTTCAACTGGGTGCAGGTGCATCCGCTGATGTCGGCGACAATGAACGGCAAGTACCCGTTCGACCATGCCGGCATCGGCGAGACCTCGCTGATGCTGGCGCTATGCCCGGAAGCTGTCGATGCCAGTCACTTCGAAGACAACAAGAGCTGGTACACCGCGACCGCCAAGGACGCCTCGGCCGAGCTTGGGCAAAAGGGTGTCGCCATGATCATGGATCATTTGCGCGCGATCCTGAGGAGCTAACCGCCGATTTTCTGCCGCTCCGCCCTATAGTCGGTGATCGACTTGTCCGGATCGCTTTTGGTCGCGACAGCCCAGATGAAGGTGCCGCCGCCGGCAACGGCAAGGATGGCAAACAGCGCGATGCCGAGGGGAAATGTCCTGGTGTAGAGCACGATCAGGAGCATCGACAGGCCGCCTCCCACCATGGCCACCACAAAGCCGGCGATGACAGCGCGACCCTGCCAGGCGATCGGCATGACGCCCTTGCCGTAACGGTCGTAGCCCTTGTGGCCAACGCGGATGTTGCGCGCGAACCAGTATTTGGCAGCCATCGCCTATTTCACCGCGCCCGCGGTCATGCCCATGATCAGATAGCGTTCGAGCGCGATGCCGATGACGGCCAATGGCGCAATTGCCGCGGTGGCCAGCGCGGCCATCGACCACCAGTTGATGCCTTGCGAGCCGGTCTGGCTCGCCACCATGACCGGAATTGTCTTGGCGTCGGTCGAAGTCAGCAGCGCGGCGAAGAAATACTCGTTCCAGCACAGCACCATCGCCAGGATGAAGGCAGCGACCATGCCCGGCAGCGCGATCGGCATGACGATGCGGAAGAAGGCGCCCCAGATCGACAGCCCGTCGACGAGCGCTGCTTCCTCGAGCTCGACCGGTATGGAATTGAACTGGTCGCGCATGATCCAGATGACGATCGGCAGCACCATCAGCGTGTAGAGCAGGATCAGTCCGACGCGCGTGTCGAGCAGGCCGACCTCCCGGTAGAGCACCAGGAAGGGCAAGGCCAGCACCACCGGCGGCAGGATCAGCTGCGACAGGAAGAAGAACGAGATGTCCTCGTTCTTGAACCAGGCGAAATGGTAGCGATAGCGGGTAAGGCCGTAGGCGGCGAGGCTGCCGATGATGATGGCGAGGCTCGACGCGCCGACCGAGGTGATCACCGAGTTCATGAAGCGCTTGAAGAACTCATCGCGCACCGTCGAGGTCTGGAAGATCGAATCCGGCGACAGGCCGAGAGAACGCCAGCCCTTCCAGTCCGGTTGGAAGTCGACGAACGGGATCAGGTGGCCCTGGGTGACGTCGACCGCCGATTTGAACGAGGTGGTTATCGTCCAGTAGATCGGGAACAGGCAGATGAACGCCCAGAACACCAGCGCGCCATAGATGAAGACGCGGCTGGTGATGAAGCTCGCCGGAGAGCGGATTTCGGAAACGGTGTACTCGGTGGTTTGAACGCTCATGATCCCGGCCGCTCAGTTGACGTTGCGCACGAAGCGGTTGGCGAATTTCAGCAGCCAGGTCACGAACACGACGATGATGATGAGATAGACCATCGCCAGCATGGTTCCGTAGCCGACATTCGAGCGGTCGCGATATTCGCGGTAGATGAAGCTCGATACCGAATCGGTGGCGCCGCCCGGGCCGCCGGACGTCACCGTGATGATGATGTCGGCAAGCTTCAGCTTGAAGATGATGCGCAGGATCACCGCCGTCACCGACACCGGCAGCATCAGCGGGAAGGTGACTTGCCAGAAGGTCTGCCACGCATTCGCGCCGTCGACCCGTGCCGCTTCCAGTATCTCACGCGACATTGCCTGCAGGCCGGCGAGCAGCATGATCATCATAAACGGGATGAAGGTCCAGGCATCCAGCACCATGATCGAGATACGGGCGATGATCGGGTCGCTGAAGAAGGCCGGGTTTTCCCAGCCGAGATAGCGCGCCAATGTTGCCGCCGGCCCGAAGCGGTATTCCATCAGCGACTTGCCGACCATCCACGACACCGCGACCGGCGACAGCATCAGCGGCATCAGGAAGACGACGCGGAAGAATTTGCGGGCGCGGATCTGCGCGTTGAGCAACAGCGCCAGGCCAAAGGCAATGACATATTCGACCAGCACGGCGAGCACATAGAGCACCATGTTGAACAGCGCGTTGCGGTAGTAGGGATCGCCCAGCATCTGCCAGAAATTGGCAAGCCCATTGAACTTGCGGCCGCTGAAGGAACTGAGGTTCCAGTCGGTCAGCGCGATATAGAAACCGAACAGCGTCGGGAAGATCACCATGGCGATGGTAAACAGCAGCGCCGGCAGCAGGAACAGGGCGCGCTGGCCGTCCTCGCCGCGTGTCAGCACCTGGCCGATACCGAGCGCCACGCCCCACAGAACATAGGCATAGACGACAGGGCGCCACGTCTCGAAGCCGATGGTATCGGCTTCGGTCTTGTACAGGATCTCCAGCACGATCACCGCCAGCAGGCCAACCGTCGCAACAGCCATCAGCGCCCAACCGAGGCGTTTTCGGCCGGGCGAAATCAGATCGGAAGGGTCGGCATCTGCCGGCCACTGGTTCGCGGTCGAAGTCGGGTCAGTCACATATCTCGCCCGTTTGAAGGCTCATCGAGGAGCCGGAGCCGGTCTGCTGTGGTCCGGCGTTGCCGCCGGACCACGGTTTCACAATAGCCTACATGCCGAGCGAAGCCTTGTAGAGCTTGACCTGCTTTTCGCGGCCGATCTGGTCGGTCAGCTTCTCCCAGGCCGCTGCGATGGCGTCTGCGCCTTCTTGCGCCTTCATCTTGCCGGCGAAGGTGTTGGCCAGAATATCCTCGGCGGCGCTGTAGTACTGGAAGATGCCGGGGATGCGCGGCTCGATCGCCGCGTTCGGATGGTTGTACGAATCGCCTTCCGACTTCAGGTACGAAGTGATGAAGGCCTCGTCGTAGCCTGCCGCCACCCATTCCGGAATGTCGAAGTGGGAGTTGCGATAGGGCTGGAAGCCCGACGGATACATCGCCGTCCAGATCGACAGGTCCTTGCCGCCGAGATGGGCGGCGGCGGACCATGCCGCCTTCTTCTTCTTCTCGTCGGCATCGACGCGGGCCATGACATAGACGCCCCAGCCGAGATAGGCGCAGTTCGGCGAGTAGTTCGGCCCGCTGGCGAGCTTTTCCCACTTGCCGGTCTTGGAATTGTAGACGTCGTCGGAGCCGGGCAGGATCGAGAAACCGGTGACGTCGCCGATGACCGAGGAATCATTGGTCTTGACGTTGGAGCCGATGTCGCCCCACCAGGGGATCATCGAACCGGTGCCGGCCAGGAACTGCTGGAAGCCGGTGGTGTTCGGGTCGGCGTTGATCTGGTCCGCCGGTTCGGACGGCAGCGCGTCGATGACGTCCTGGATTGCCCGCACCCAGGCCGGGTTGTTGATGCGCGGCTTCATCGTGTCGGCGTCGAACAGCCAGGCCTTGTCATCGGGATGCTTGGCGTAGGCGGTGGCGCGGCTGCCGAGGAAGTAGAAGCCGAAACCACCCCATGGCTTGGGCGCATCGAGATAGCCATAGACGTCCTGGCCCTTGAACTTCTTGCCCTTGAGGAACTTGGTGACCGCCTGGACCTGTTGCCAGGTCTTCGGCACGCCCCACTCGCCTTCACCGCCGCCATCCTTCCAGGCCTTGGCGAGGTCGGCATCGGCGAACACGTCGGTGCGGTAGTTGAAATTGTGCGTGTCGCCGTCAATGGTCACGCGATACTGCTT
>NZ_JBFULQ010000325.1:0-6408 GCF_054049815.1 Mesorhizobium sp. P5_C1
GATATACTGTTGGGTTCGGATCACGGCGACGAGATTGTTCTCTCCGATCTTGGAGAGTTGAGCTTCCGCCAAAGCTCGGGCAAACCGCTCTATGGCGGCGTCGGCGTCTTCATCGGGGTACGAATTCAAGTAGCCAAACAGGTTCGTGACATCCGACCCTAACTCGACATCGTCGATCTTCGAATTGATCCTCGCCGGATCAGATGGATCCGCAGCCACACTGTCTACACCCGGTTGCCGCCTGATGGCGGCAATCACAAGGCCTCTGAATTCCGCTATGTCGGGAAAGCGCTGCTTCTGTGCCTTGGCTCGCCGCGGCAGGCTGGCAAAGAGCGTGGAAAGAATCATCGACAATAGCCTGCGCCTGTTCACGGGATGCACTGGTCGCGGAACCATCTTGCGCCTCGCCTATCTCCGTATGCCGCAGTGGTTGAAGAGACAGCTATTTGCCGTGGCGAGCAATCCACATTGTCACGGACGCGGTTCAAGTCTTTGCGCGGCGACATCACACCCCCTCCGCCATGATTTCCCGCCCGATCAGCCAGCGGCGGATCTCGCTGGTGCCGGCGCCGATTTCGTAGAGCTTGGCGTCGCGCAACAACCGGCCGGTGGGATAGTCGTTGGTGTAGCCATTGCCGCCCAGCAGCTGGAGAGCATCGAGCGCCATCTGCGTTGCCTTTTCCGCGGCAAACAGCACGCAGCCGGCGGCGTCCTTGCGCGTCGTCTGGCCGCGATCGCAAGCGGCGGCGACGGCATAGACGTAGGCGCGCGCGGCGTTCATCGTCGTGTACATATCGGCGAGCTTGCCCTGAACCAGCTGGAATTCGCCGATCGCCTGGCCGAACTGCTTGCGCTCATGCACATAGGGGATCGCCACGTCCAGGCACGCCGCCATCAGGCCGATCGGCCCGCCGGCGAGCACGGTGCGCTCGTAGTCGAGGCCCGACATCAGCACCTCGACGCCGCGGCCTTCCTCATGCAGCACATTATCGAACGGCACTTCGACGTTCTCGAACACCAACTCGCCGGTGTTGGAGCCACGCATGCCGAGCTTGTCGAGTTTCTGCGCCACGGAGAACCCGGCCATCGCTTTCTCGACGATGAAGGCGGTGATGCCACGCGATTTCCGATCCGGATCGGTCTTGGCATAGACGACCAGCGTCCCGGCATCCGGCCCGTTGGTGATCCACATCTTCGTCCCGTTGAGCACATAGCGGTCATTGCGCTTTTCGGCGTGCAGCTTGAGCGAGACGACGTCCGAGCCGGCACCGGATTCCGACATCGCCAGCGCACCGACGCGCTCGCCGGAACACAGGGCAGGGAGAAATTTCTCCTTCTGCGCCGGCGTCGCCCAGCGATTGATCTGGTTGACGCAGAGATTGGAATGGGCGCCGTAGGAAAGGCCGACGGAAGCCGACGCGCGGGAGATCTCCTCGACAGCGATAACATGCGCAAGATAGCCCATGCCGCTGCCGCMGAAATCGGGGTCGGCGGTGATGCCGAGCAGCCCGAGCGCGCCAAGTTCGCCCCACAGATGCGCCGGGAATTCGTTCGAGCGGTCGATATCGGCGGCGACCGGCGCGATCCTGTCCTGGGCGAAGCGCCGCACCATATCGCGCAGCGCCTCGATATCCTCGTCATGCCCGAAGCTGAGCGTGTTCGTGTACATGCCTTCCTCCTGCCCGCATGACCCCGAAGATCCCTCTCGATCTTCGAAGGAGCATACGCGAAATCAAAGTGCCGCGGTGTCTCTCGCGCGTCCGAGGGCGCGCGCGCTGCCATGGGTCGTCTCGCCGGCGGTTTCTGCTCCAACCAGGCGCATTGTCATTGAAAGATATGTCGCCGTCACTTCAGTGATCGACAGCCGCTCGCCCGGCCGAAACCAGACGATGACGCCGGTCATCATCTGGATCAGCGCCATGGCCGTCAGCCCGGTGTCATCGATGTTGAAGACGCCGGCCTCGGCGCCATCGCGCAGGATGGCGCGCAGCTCCTTTTCGTAGGCCGTGCGCAGGCGCAGGATCTGCGTCAGCCTTTCGGGCGACAAGCTGCGCAATTCCATGTTCGACACATGCGTGGCATGCCGACGTTCGATGTGAAAAGCGATGTGGTTTTCGACATAGGCGGCGAGCCGCTGCACGGGATCCGTGCTGGTTGGGCGGGCTGCTTCCCATGCGTCGGTCAGGCCTTCCATATGCTCGCGCATCAGCGTGAACAGAAGCCCTTCCTTGGTCGGAAAATAGCGGTAGAGCGCCGCTGCCTGCACGCCGACTTCAGCGGCGAGCTGGCGCATCGACATCGCCTCGTAGCCAAACCGCGCGATCAGATTGACGGCCGCCTCGCGGATGGTCGCTTCGGTCTTTTCGCCGTCGGATCCGGTGGTGCGCGCCATGTCAGCCCCTTTTTGCGGGACAATAATAAAACGAACGTTCAATTAATTCAAGGGTGCTCGAGCCAAATCCGTCGTCATACGACAATCCTGAACCCAACAGAAGCGTTTCCGGCTGCCAACTCCTCGACGTCGACCCTGGAAACCGACGCCTCGGACGGCCCTTTCCACAGTCGCCCGATCATTGTCGAGACTGCTTCATCGAGGCCTGCAATCTGGGTCGTTACTGATCCGTCCGCTTCATTGCGAACCCAGCCCGCAAGGCCAAGGCTCGTGGCCTCGCCCCGAACCCAGATCCTGAAGCCGACGCCTTGCACATTGCCGTAGACGCGCGCCCGTATTTCCCTGCGATGACCAGCCATGAATCTCTCCTAGCCTGTCTCCGTGGAATCTGGCGCATGGCGTAGGGAATGCAACCTGAATTGCGCGCACGACGTCGGGCTCTTCGGGTTTTGAAATTTAGTTGACTCAGTCCATTAATTTGGGAAAATGGAGCTGCCATATCGGGGTTGGACGCAGATGTTGGACGAACGCAGCGCATTGGTGGCGCAGATCCGCCACTTCAACCGGTTCTACACCCGCACCGTCGGCCTTCTCGACGAGACCTTGACCCAGAGCGCGTTCACCTTGACCGAGGCGCGGGTGCTGTTCGAACTCGGCCGCCACAGCCGCCCGGCTTCGGCCGAGATCGCCGGCGAACGCGGTTTCCTGGCCGGAGCATTTCGGCTGGAGAACGGCCCGGCGGCCTCCGAAATCGCCAGCCAATTGCGTGTCGACCCCGCCTATCTGACGCGAATCTTGCGCAAGTTCGCCGGTGAGGGGCTGACCGAGGCCCGGACGGATCCGGCCGACCGGCGCCGAAGGGTTCTCTCGCTGACCTCCAGGGGCGAGGCCGCTCTTGCGAGGCTTCAGGCGGCGGCTGATCGGGACACGGCGCGGCTGATCGAAAGCATCCCCGACGACAGGCTGCACGAACTGGGCGGCGCCTTGCGCAAGGCCGGGGAGTTGCTGGGTGATCCCGCCAGCGAAAACGGCGAGGCGACCTTGCGGCCGCACCGCGTCGGCGACGTCGGCTGGGTCGTGCAGCGGCAGGCCCGGCTCTACGCCGATGAATATGGCTGGAGCATCGAGTTCGAAGCCATGCTTGCCGAAATCGGCGCCGACTTCATTCGCAATTTCGTGCCCGGCCGCGATTTCTGCTGGATTGCCGAACGTGGCAACGGGGAGCCGGTTGGCGCTGTGTTCCTGGTTCATCTGGACGACGAGGTGGCCAAGCTGAGGATGCTGCATGTCGAGGCGGCGGCACGCGGCCTGGGCATCGGCAAGCGCTTGGTCGCGGAATGCGTGAGCCAGGCCCGCGCGTGCGGCTACAAGCGATTGGTGCTGTGGACCAACGACATCCTCGTCGCGGCGCGCGCGATCTATGAGCGCGCCGGTTTCAGGCTGGTCTCGGAGGAGCGCCACCACAGCTTTGGCAAGGACTTGACCGGCCAGACCTGGGAGCTGGATTTGTAAAGCGCGACCCGGCCTTGCATGATCCCGAAAAAGAGCGTGCCGGTTTTCGGTAAAGCTCATGCTCAAAGAAAAACGGCGCCCATCCCGATTCCATCGGGATGGAACAGCTCTAATTCCCTCGTGCCGCCGCCAGCGCGCCGGGCAGTTCCTCGGCGAAAATGTCCAGTTCGTGATCCAGTCCTACGCTGACGCGGATGCAGCGGTCGAGCACTGGTACCATCGGCTTGCGGATGAAGACGTCGCGTGACAGCAGGCCCTGCAGCACTTTCAGCGCGAAGACGCCGTCGCCACCACAGTCGATGGTGACGAAATTGGTTGCCGAGGCCAGCGACTTCAGCCCGTTCTGTTCGGCTATGCCGGCGATGCGTCGGCGGCCGGCCGCGACCCCGCGCCACCACGTTCCGCAGATAGTCCTGATCGGCAAGTGCCTCGACGCCGGCGATCTGCGCCATGCGGCTGACGCCGTAATGGTTGCGGATCTTCTCGAAATCGCGGATCACCTTGGCCTCGGCCACGGCATAGCCGCAGCGTATTCCGGCGAGCCCATAGGCCTTCGAGAAGGTGCGCATGCGGATGATGTTCGGCCGCGAGATATCGATCGGCGGCAGTGCCGAGGCTGGTCCGAGTTCGCCATAGGCCTCGTCGAGCACCAGCATGGTGGTTTCCGGCAGCGCCTCGATGAAGCGGATGAGCTCGTCGGCCTCCCACCAACTGCCCATCGGATTGTCCGGATTGGACAGGTAGACCAGCGGCGCCTTGTCCTTGCGAACAGCCGCGAGCAGGCCGTCCAGGCTTTCCCTGTCGTTCTCATAGGGGACGGTGACCAGCCGCCCGCCGACACCGGCGACATGGAAGTTGAAGGTCGGATAGGCGCCGAGCGAGGTGACCACGGCATCGCCGGGCGCCACGTACATGCGTGCCACCAGGCTGAGCAGCCCGTCTATGCCTTCGCCGACCACGACGTTTTCGACCTTGACGCCGTGATGCGCGGCAGCCGCCACCTTCAGGTCGTGATTGTCGGGATCGCAATACATCCACATGTCGCGGGCAATTCCAGCCATGCGCTCTATGACGCGCGGCGAAGGACCAAAACTGCTCTCATTGGCGCCGATGCGAGCGCGAAAAGCGCGGCCACGCTCGCGCTCCTGCGCCTCGGGGCCAACAAAAGGCACCGTCGAGGGAAGCGCTGCGACGAGCGGCGTTAGGGGAGGGTGTGGGCGCATGGTGGAAGCTCGCTTGGAAAAAGGGCCTTCTTGCTAGCCTGCCCGCATGGTCGGTGCAAGTTGCCGCGGCCTGCAACCGTAATGCTGGATTCCTTCGTCTCTTTTTGCTAGCGAGACACAATGAACAACCGTCTGCCGCCAGCCTGGTCCAAGCACCTGAAGGCCCAAACCGGGCCGAAACCCAAGTTCCCGCAGCAAAATCTGCCGCAAGCAAATCCGCTTTCGCGTACACAGGCAGACGACGCGCTGCTGGAGCAGGCGTACCAGTTTCAACAGGCCAAGCGGCTTAACGAGGCTCAGGACCTGTGCCTTCGGGTGCTGGCGCGTACGCCCAACCATCCACTCGCCCTGTATATTTTGGGGACCGTGTGCATAGGCTACGACGATGAGGCGGCCTTGCGGTATTTCGCACGCGCACTCAACGAGGAGCCAAAGAACCCCTACTACCACCTTGGCCTGGCCTCGGGCTACGTGAAGGTCAGTGAGTTTTCACCAGCAATCGAACATATGCAGTATGCCTTGGAGTTGCAGCCGAACCTCGTCGAAGCACTTTGCGCATTGGGGGATGCCTATATCCAGTTTGATAAGCCCGAGATGGCTCTGCCGCTCTATGAAAAGGCGCTGAAGACCAACCGCGATCATCCCAAGGTGCGGACAGGACTGGCTCGCGCGCTCAGCAGCCTGGGGCGCATGGACGAGGCCGCCGTCTATCTTAAGGAAACAATCGAACGTGGCATCGCAGTGCCGACTGCCTACAACGATCTTGTGCAGACGCAAAAGTTCACCGAAGAGCCAAAGGAACTCCAATCCATCATTCGTGAACTCGGCAATGCCAAGCTTGATCCGGACGGTTTAGAGAGGCTCCACCTGGCGGCCGGCAAGGTGCTGAACGACCTCAAGCGCTATAAGGATGCGTTCGACCATTTCAAGAAGGCCAAGCAGGCCTCAGGCCGCATCTTCGACATCGACCAATACCGTCGCTGGACGGACTCTCTGATCGAGACCTTCACGCCTGAGATGCTGGCTGCCAGGTCCGGTTACGGGAGTCCTTCGGACGTTCCTGTTTTCGTGGTCGGCATGCCTCGCTCGGGAACGACGCTTACGGAACAGATTTGCGCCAGTCATCCCGATGTCCATGGCGCAGGGGAACTGAGCAAAATCAGAAGAGTCGCGAATGCGATCGACCTCAAAAAGTCATCGGCCKGACGTTTAGACCAGGTGATCGCGTCGATCACAAAAGACCTATCCAGAACGTTGGCCGAAGAGCATCTGACCTATCTG
>NZ_JBFULQ010000326.1:0-6404 GCF_054049815.1 Mesorhizobium sp. P5_C1
CATGACATCTTCCCTCCTTGGTTTGGTTTGCCCCTCCTGCCGCGTTGCGCTCGTGATGAGCGAACGCCAGGGGATCGAGATCGATTATTGTCCGCAGTGCCGAGGCGTCTGGCTTGATCGCGGCGAACTCGACAAGATCATCGAGCGTTCCGGCAGGGACGCCGCGCCTGTGCAACAGCCACAGCCGGCAGCGTTCTCCCAACCGCAACATGGCCAAGGGCGCGATGACGATTATTCCCGCTCGCAGGGCCACCGCTATCCCAAGCGGAAGAAATCATTCTTCGAAGAATTGTTCGACTGATCGCATGATGTCCGGCGTCCGGGCCGGCGTTTGCTGAAAATTTCCGAAACCACATCGAAAAAAGGCCACCCCCGATGATGTCTCGCTCAAGCCGATTTGCCGCCCTGATTGCAGGGCTGGTCCTTGCATTCTCCATGGTCGCGATGGATCACGCCGAGGCTCGTCGCGGCGGCAGTTTCGGCAGCCGTGGCACACGTACGTTCCAATCGGCACCGCCGACCAGAACGGCACCAGCGCCGATCGCTCCGGTCGAGCGTTCGATGACGCCCAACACCGGCGTGAACACTCCGGTGCGGCAACCGCAGGCCGGCCTGCAGAGGCCCGGTTTCATGAGCGGCTTCGGTGGAACGATGATGCGCGGCCTGCTGCTCGGTGGCCTGATCGGCCTGCTCGTCGGCCAAGGCTTCGGCGGCCTGGCCGGCATGTTCGGCTTCCTGCTTCAGGCCCTGCTGATAGGTGGCGCAATCATGCTGGCCATTCGCTTTTTCCGGTCGCAATCCGCGCGTGGCCCTGTGCTCGCGGGTGCCGGCAATGGCCAAACTTCCGATGCCCAATCTTCCAATGCTCAAGTTTCGAGATTTGAGAACCGCGCAACGGCACAGCAACAGGCGGACACGGCACGCTCCTTTACAATTCCCGGCTTTGGTGGCGGTTCGGGCGGAGGCTCTCCAGCCACCGGTTCGGAGGAGATCACGCTGGCTCAGACCGATCTTGACGCATTCCAGCAGCTGTTGACCGACGTCCAGGAAGCATTCGGGCGCGAAGACCATGCCGCCCTGCGCCGGGCGACGACCCCCGAGATGGTGTCCTATTTGTCCGAAGAGCTGGCCGACAATGCCCAGAAGGGTCTCAGGAACGACGTATCGGACATCACTTTGCTGCAGGCCGACATCGCGGAAAGCTGGCGCGAGGATGACCGCGACTACGCCACGGCCGCACTGCGCTACGAATCTCGTGACGTGATGCGCCAACGGGCCACCGGCAAGGTCGTCGAAGGCGACGATGAGCATCCGACAGAGACGACCGAGCTGTGGACATTCATGCGGGAGAACGGCTCGAACTGGAAGCTCTCGGCAATCCAACAGGCTTGAGCCCCGGCCAGTTTGTTCCGAGGCTTCTGAATTGGCATAGATGCGCGAGCCGTCCGGTGTCACCGCGAGGAATGTCGGGTTGACGTCATTGGTCTCGGCCCAGTTTTCGCGTTTCCAGCGTCGCTTCGTCGAAGCTGTAGACACCGAAACCGACACCGCGCGCCCTGAAAATACGGCGCCTCACGGTTCAGGCTGCCGACGAAGATCAGACAGGCATTGTGCAAGTTTTCCTCGCTGCCCGCCAACGCTTCGGCGCGCGGGGACAGTCAAGATTTCGCCGAGACGCGCTTGCAACGGAATCCCATATGTGAAAATACTATTTACAAAAGAAGATTGACGGAGGAGACGTCGTGCTTTCAGGCGCTTTGATGCGTGCTCCAGCACCTCTGCGGTGCCCGCCACAGGGCTGGCGGAGCCAACCATGAACGACTTCGCGCACACCGTCGGCGTCGCCTCGACGCACCCCGCCAACATGCCCGAGGATCACGCCGCCCTGCCGGTGTGGAACGCCGAGAACTGGTTCTATGAGGACTGGCCGGTCGGTCAAAAAATTCGCTCATTGCGGCGCACCATGGCGGAAGGCGACAGCCACCTGTTCAACACGCTGGTGCTCGACATCCACCCCTATGTGCAGGACCAGATGTTTGCCGAGACGGAAGGCATTTTCGGCAAGCGGCTGATCGCCGGTGCTTTCGTGTTCTCGGCTGGCCTCGGGCTGGTCGCCACCAATTGCATCAACGCCTTTTCCTATGGCTACGACAAGCTCCGCTTCATAAAGCCTGTCTTCATTGGCGATACGATTTATTCGATCCGCTCCAACCTCGACAAGAAGCCGCGCTACAAGGAGATGGGGCTGATCCGCGCCAGCTACGAGGTGTTCAAGGGCGAAGGCGAACTCGTTCTCTACTGCGAGCATCTGCAGACGGTGAAGTACCGAAACCCGGCCGACTTTGTCGGCAAGACGGAGAAATAGCGATGCCGGTAGCAGCCGAATTGCCGCTTGCCGGTCTCGTCGTCGTCGACATGAGCCAGTTCCTGTCCGGGCCTTATTGCTCGCTCAGGCTGCTCGACCTCGGCGCCCGCGTCATCAAGATCGAGCGTCCGGATGGCGGCGACCTGTCGCGCCGGCTCTACCTCAGCGACACCGAGATCGGCGGCGATTCCACCATCTTCCATGCCATCAACCGGGCCAAGGAAAGTTTCGCCATCGACCTTAAGAACGAGACCGACCTCAAGGTGCTGCGCGGCCTGCTGGCCAATGCCGATGTGCTGATCCAGAATTTCCGGCCGGGCGTCATCGAGCGGCTCGGCCTCGACTACGAAGCCGTCCGCAAGATCAACCCGCGTCTGGTCTACGCCTCGATCAGCGGCTATGGCGAGGACGGCCCCTGGGTCAAGCGGCCGGGCCAGGATCTGCTGGCGCAGTCGCGCTCCGGTGTGATGTGGCTGAACGGCGACGAAGACCAGGGCCCGGTGCCCTTCGGCCTCGCCATCGGCGACATGCTGGCCGGTGCCGCCTGCGCACAGGGCATCCTGGCGGCGCTGGTGCGGCGCGGCATCACCGGCCAGGGAAGCCATATCGAAACCAGCCTGCTGGAAGCGCTGGTCGATTTCCAGTTCGAGGTGCTGACCACGCATCTCAACGACGGCCGTCGCTTGCCCCGACGCTCCAACTTCCGCAGCGCGCATGCCTATCTTTCTGCGCCTTACGGCGTTTACCCCGCCAAGGACGGTTATCTCGCCATCGCCATGACGCCGATCCCCAAGCTGGCCGATCTGTTGTCGCTTGGCGAACTGGCGCCCTATCGCGACAAACCGGCATCGTGGTTCACGGCGCGCGACGACATCAAGGCGATCATCGCACAAAGGATCGCTACCAAGACCATCGACGAGTGGCTTGATATCCTGGAGCCGGCCGACATCTGGTGCGCCAAGGTACTGACCTGGCCGGAAATGCTGGCAAGCGAAGGGTTCCAGTCGCTCGACATGCTGCAGACGGTGACGCGCGAGGACGACGTCTCGATCCTTACCACCAGTTCGCCGCTCAGGGTCGACGGTGTCAGAGCCAAGGTCGACCGGGCGGCACCGCGCATCGGCGAGCATAGCGCTGCGATCCGCGAGGAGTTCGGGCTGTGACCACACTCGCGCCCACTCTCAGGGGCATGACCTGGAGCCATCCGCGCGGCTACGATCCGATGGTCGCCTGCTCGTCGCTATGGAAGCAGAACACCGGGGTCGCCATCGAATGGGACAAGCGTTCGCTGCAGGATTTCGAGTCCTTCCCGGTCGAGGAACTGGCGCGGGCCTATGACCTCATCGTCATCGATCATCCGCATGTCGGCCAGATCACGGCGGAGCGCTGCCTCGAGCCGCTCGACGTCACCGGCCGCGAGGCGGAGCGCGCGGCCCTTGCCTCGGGCAGCGCCGGAAAATCCTATCCGAGCTACAACTGGCAGGGACGGCAGTGGGCGTTCCCAATCGATGCGGCCAGCCAGGTCCAGGCCTGGCGACCGGATGCACTCGGTGCGCCGCCATCGCGTTGGAGCGAGGTGCTCGATCTCGCCGGGCAAGGCCGCGTGCTGTTGCCGTTGCGGCCGCCCCACGCGCTGATGGTCTTCTACACGCTTGCCGGCAATCTCGGTCATGCCTGCGCGACCGATCCCTCCCACGATCTCATCGACATTGAGACCGGCAGCGACGTCTTCGAGGCTATGCGCGAGATCGCCGCGCTGGTCGACCCGGCCTGCTTTGACATGGATCCGATCGCCGTCTCGGAGCGCATGGCAGAGACGGATTCCAGAATCGTCTGCGCGCCGCTGATCTATGGTTACGTCTCCTATGCGATGGCTGGGTTCCGCGCGCACCGCCTTGCCTTCGCCGATATCCCGGTCATCGGCGCCGGCGGTCCCATCGGTTCGGCGCTTGGCGGCACCGGCATAGCGGTTTCAGCCTTTTCCAAGGCAAAGGATGCGGCGATCGACTTCGCCTACTGGGTCGCCGGTAGCGATGTCCAGCGCGGTGCCTATGCCGCCGCGGGCGGCCAGCCCGGCCATGCCGCGGCATGGGAAGATCAGGAGGTCAACGCCGCCACCGGCAACTTTTATCGCGATACGCGCGTGACGCTGGAAGGCTCATGGGTGCGCCCGCGCCATGATGGTTACATGGCGTTCCAGCAGGCGGCGTCCGACCGCATCGTCGCCGGCCTGACATCCAGCCACCGGGCTGGCCAGGTCGTTGCCGATCTCAATCGCCTGTTCCGGGAAAGTGTTCCGGTGCAGGTGTCCCGCGCTGAGGCGAGAACGAACGAACCCAGCTAGTCGAGCCGCCACAGCTTGCGGGCATTCGCGAACAAGAGCCTGTCGCGTTCATCGACGCTGCAACCTGACAGCAGCGCATGGGTCGCCGCCACCCAGGTCGAGAGGCCGCCACCAAGCGTGCAGACCGGCCAGTCGCTGCCCCAGACAACGCGGTCCCAGCCGAACGCATCGATGGTGTGTTCGACATAGGGCCGCAGCGTCCCGGCCGTCCAACTGCCGGGATCGGCATAGGCGACGATGCCGGAAATCTTGGCCATGACATTCGGGCGGCGCGCGATCTCGCTCATGTGTTCGCGCCATGGATGTTCGCCATTGCCCTTGATATCGGGGACACCGCAATGGTCGAGCACGAACTGGACATCTGGCGCCAGGTCAACAAGCGCGATCGCCCTGGGAATCTGGTGCGGCAGCACGACCAGATCGAAGGTCAACCCGCTGCCGCCAAGCCGCTTGATGTTGTCCCGAAACAACGGGCCTTCCGAGAGATCGTCGGGTACGACATGGAGGACGCGGCGGAAACCCTTCACGAAGGGATCTGCCCGCTGCCGCTCGAGATAGGCGGCAAAGTCTGCTTGTTCCGGCCGGCAGGACGCGATCGCACCGGCCAGCATGCTGCCGGGCTGCATCGACAACTTTTCGACACGAGTGGTCTCGGCTTCGATGTCCGCCGGATCGACGTCGACCTCCATATGCAGCACGCGCCCGACGCCGACGCGGTGGGCCTCCACGGCGTATTCCTCATAGGAAAAATCGCGGTCAAGCGCCGGCACGCCGGCAAGCCAGGGATAGCGCAGCACCGAACGATCGATGAGATGCAGATGGGTATCGACGATCACTGTAGCTCCTCCTCTTGGGTCGTCAGATCATCTCACGGAGGAATTCTTCATTCAAATAAGAATTCATGTCGACGATCCGACCGCCGATCCGGCCAGGTGCGACAGCTTTTCGGCCGTGACCAGCAACAGTTCGATGGTCCTGGTGATGTCAGGCGCGGAGGGCGCGTTGACGACGGTGATGTAGGGAATCGACAGTGCCGCGATCGCCTTGCCGTCGGAACTCCGCACCGGGGCCGACAGGTTGAAGACACCGGCGGTCTGCATCGAAGCCATCATCTCGTAACCACGGTCGCGGATCTGGTCGAGCCGGGCGAAGAACTCGGCCGATTGCGCGGTCTTGTCGGTGCTGCGGACGTGCTCGGAAATCATCATCTGCCGCTCTTCCTGGGAGCGGAAGGCGAGCAACACATGGCCCGAGCCGGTGTCGAACAGGCTGATGTGCGAGCCGACGCGGATCGAGATTCCCCAGTAGTTCGGTGCCTCCTGCTGGGCGATCACGACGGCGGAACCACGATCAAAAACAACGAGTTGGTTGGCCTGCTGCGATGTCTCTGCCAGCTCGCGCATCAGCGGCGTTGCGTAGGAAACCAGCCGCCGCACCGGCGCATGCAGTTGCGCCAGGCCAAACAACTTCAGCGTCAGCGAATAGCGGTCGCCATCCAGCCGGGTGACATAGCCGCGCCGCACCAGCCGGTCGAGCATGCGGTAGAATTCGTTGGGGCTGCGGTCGAGTTTCTTGGCGATTTCGGCTTGCGTCAGGCCGCCGTCCACGCCGGCCAGCAGTTCGAGGATGTCGAGCCCCTTGTCGAGCGCCGGCGCGCGATAGCGCTCGTCTTCGCTGTCATCCATGGCGCATCTC
>NZ_JBFULQ010000327.1:0-6348 GCF_054049815.1 Mesorhizobium sp. P5_C1
GGCAACGCGTCAAATGGTTGATCGCCGCCTTGCTCATGCAGTAGATCGCCTCGCCCTTCAGCGTCACCGTGCCGGCCTGCGAGCTGATGTTGATGATGCGCCCGGATTTCTGCGCGATCATCAGCCTTCCGACCGCCTGGGTGGTGAAGAACGTGCCCTTGAGGTTGACGTTCACCGTCAGGTCGAAATCCTCCTCGGTGACGTTTTCGGCCAGGTTTTCCGGCCCAAGCCCGACATTGTTGACCAGCACGTCGATGCGGCCGAAGGCGGTGTGCGCCTCGGCGACGGCCTTTCGCACCGTGGCGAGGTCGGTCAAATCCATCTGTACGGCAAGCGCCCGCCTGCCCAAACTCTCGATCTCGGCGACCAGTTCCGCCCCGTCGGCCTTGCTGCGCACGCCGACGATCATGTCGGCCCCCGACCCGGCACAGGCCAGCGCACAGGCGCGGCCGATGCCGCGCGAGGCGCCGGTGACCAGCGCCACCTTGCCGGTCAGATCGAACTTTGGTGTGAACTCTGTCATCGCAACCTCCCCTGAAGGTTTTCGGGCCGAAACTGCACGGATAAGTCACGACCTTTACGCTGAACACTATCCGCTCGCGGCGTGAAAGCCAGCCGGCATCTGAAGACAGCTCAAGACAAGAACACGGCTTGCCCCCCGGACTTGACAGGCTGTGCGGCGTGCTGGCCGATCTCGGCGCTGTCCGCAAGGAGAAGGCGATGGCTGAGGAAGCCGTCGCCGCATGCCAGGACGCGCTCGTTATCTTCCCGGACCGCAATATGGACGATCTCACCGCCGGTTCGGAAAAAAATAACGCCGAAGCGCTAGCCTTGCTGGCCGCACTGCACCGACGCAGCGATTTCCCTCGGGAGCCAGGCGATTGCAACGACGCGTGACATAGTCGATCGCTTGTCGTATATTGACATAAAGATATCCTTATGTGACATGAATAGGCTTGTCGCCAAAGGGATAAAAAATGTCGCAGAATTCTGCATCGCTGGACGCATTGTTCGGCCCCGTTGCGGCAAAGCCCGACGGTTCGGAAGTGCTTGCGGCGCTGACGGCGGCAGCGCGCGAACGCATCCTCATCCTCGACGGCGCCATGGGCACGCAGATCCAGGGCCTTGGGTTCGACGAGGGCCAGTTTCGCGGCGAGGCCTTCGCGGGCTGCGCCTGCCACCAGCAAGGCAACAACGACCTTTTGATCCTGACCCAGCCCGGGGCGATCGAGGAAATCCACTATCAGTACGCCATGGCAGGCGCCGACATCCTCGAGACCAACACCTTCTCCTCGACCTCGATCGCCCAGGCTGACTACGGCATGGAGGATGCCGTCTATGCGTTGAACCGCGACGGGGCGCGGCTGGTGCGCCGCGCAGCGCTGAGGGCGCAGCAGCAGGACGGCAAACGCCGTTTCGTCGCCGGCGCCCTGGGGCCGACCAACCGAACGGCGTCGATGTCGCCGGACGTCAACAACCCCGGCTATCGCGCCGTGACTTTCGACGATCTGCGTCTCGCCTATGGCGAACAGTTGCGCGGGTTGATCGACGGCGGCGCCGACATCATCCTGATCGAGACCATCTTCGACACGCTGAACGCCAAGGCGGCGATCTTCGCCTGCAACGAGATCTTCATCGAGAAGGGCGTGCACCTGCCGGTGATGATCTCCGGCACCATCACAGACCTGTCCGGCCGCACGCTGTCCGGCCAGACGCCTACGGCCTTCTGGCATTCTGTGCGTCACGCCAGCCCGTTCACCATCGGCCTTAACTGCGCGCTCGGCGCCAAGGCCATGCGTGCGCATCTGGCCGAGATTTCAGGCGTCGCCAACACGTTCACCTGTGCCTATCCGAATGCCGGCCTGCCCAACGAATTCGGCCGGTATGACGAGAGCCCGGAATTCATGGCCGCGCAGATCGAGGATTTCGCCCGCGAGGGGCTGGTCAATGTCGTCGGCGGCTGCTGCGGCTCGACGCCGGATCACATCCGGGCGATCGCCGAGGCGGTGCGGAAATATCCGCCGCGCGCCATCCCCGAGATCGAGCCGAAGATGCGCCTGTCCGGGCTGGAGCCGTTCACGCTGACCGACGAGATTGCGTTCGTCAATGTCGGCGAGCGGACCAACGTCACGGGGTCGGCCAGGTTCCGCAAGCTGATCACGGCGGGCGACTATGCCGCCGCGCTCGACGTGGCGCGCGACCAGGTCGCCAACGGCGCCCAGATCATCGACATCAACATGGACGAGGGGCTGATCGATTCGAAGAAGGCGATGGTCAGTTATCTCAACCTGGTCGCCGCCGAGCCGGACATCGCCCGCGTCCCGGTGATGGTCGACAGTTCGAAATGGGAGATCATCGAGGCCGGCCTGAAATGCGTTCAGGGCAAGCCGCTGGTCAACTCCATCTCGATGAAGGAAGGCGAGGAGGCGTTCCTGCATCATGCCAGGCTGGTGCGCGCCTATGGCGCGGCCGTGGTCGTCATGGCCTTCGACGAGGACGGCCAGGCCGACACCAAAGCGCGCAAGGTCGAGATCTGCACCCGCGCCTACAAGCTCCTGACCGAACAGGCCGGCTTTCCGCCGGAGGACATCGTCTTCGACCCCAACGTCTTCGCCATCGCCACCGGCATAGAGCAGCACGACAATTACGGCGTCGACTTCATCGAGGCGACCGGCGRGATCACCGCGACGCTGCCGCATGTCCATATCTCAGGCGGCGTGTCGAACCTCTCCTTCTCGTTCCGCGGCAACGAGCCGGTGCGCGAGGCGATGCACGCYGTGTTCCTCTACCACGCCATCCAGCGCGGCATGGACATGGGCATCGTCAATGCCGGCCAGCTTGCGGTCTACGATACGATCGAACCGGAACTGCGCGAGGCCTGCGAGGATGTCGTGCTCAACCGCGTGCCCAAGGCCGGCGGCACCGCCACCGAACGMATGCTGGAGATCGCCGAACGCTTCAAGGGCACGGCGGGCCAGGAGGCCAGGGAGCGCGATCTCGCCTGGCGCGAATTGCCGGTCGAGCAGCGGATCAGCCATGCGCTGGTTAACGGCATCACCGAGTTCATCGATGCCGATACCGAGGAAGCGCGGCTGGCGGCCGAGCGCCCGCTGCATGTCATCGAAGGGCCGCTGATGGCCGGCATGAATGTCGTCGGCGACCTGTTCGGCGCGGGAAAAATGTTCCTGCCACAAGTGGTGAAGTCCGCGCGGGTGATGAAACAAGCGGTCGCAGGACTATTGCCGCACATGGAGGCCGAGAAGCTGGCGAACGCCGCCAATGGCATCGACAATGGCGAACGCCAGACGGCGGGCAAGATCCTGATGGCGACGGTCAAGGGCGATGTCCACGACATCGGCAAGAACATCGTCGGCGTGGTGCTCGCCTGCAACAACTACGAGATCATCGATCTCGGCGTCATGGTGCCGGCGGCCAAGATCCTGCAGACGGCGCGCGAGCAGCACGTTGACATCATCGGTCTGTCCGGCCTGATCACGCCGTCGCTCGACGAGATGGCGCACATGGCCGCCGAGATGGAGCGCGAGGGTTTCGACATTCCGCTGCTGATCGGCGGCGCGACGACCAGTCGCGTGCACACGGCGGTGAAGATCCACCCGCGCTATACCAGGGGTCAGACCGTCTATGTCACCGATGCCAGCCGGGCGGTCGGCGTGGTCTCGTCCTTGCTGTCGAACGAGACCAAGGGCGGCTATGTCGACGCGGTGCGCGCCGAATACAAGAAGGTCGCCGATGCGCATGCCCGCTCCGAAGCCGACAAGCTGCGGCTGCCGCTGGCCAAGGCGAGAGCCAACGCACACCGGATCGACTGGGCGAGCTACGAGCCGCCAAAGCCGTCCTTCACAGGCGTGAAGGTCTTTGAGAACTGGGACCTCGCCGAACTCGCGCGCTACATCGACTGGACGCCATTCTTCCAGACCTGGGAGTTGAAGGGGCGTTATCCCAAGATCCTCGAAGACGAGGCGCAGGGTCCCGCCGCTCGCCAGCTTTTCGAAGATGCACAGGCGATGCTGAAGAAGATCATCGCCGAAAAATGGTTCGCGCCACGCGGCGTCATTGGCTTCTGGCCGGCCAATGCCGTCGGCGACGATATCAAATTGTTCACGGAAGAAGCGCGCTCACAGGAACTGGCGACCTTCTTCACCTTGCGCCAGCAACTGACCAAGCGCGACGGCAAGGCCAATGTCGCGCTGTCGGATTTCGTCGCTCCGTCGGACAGTGGCAAGCCCGATTATATAGGCGGCTTCATCGTCACCGCCGGCATCGAGGAGGTGGCGATCGCCGAACGGTTCGAGCGGGCGAACGACGACTATT
Source organism: Mesorhizobium sp. P5_C1 (assembly GCF_054049815.1). Taxonomy (NCBI): domain Bacteria; kingdom Pseudomonadati; phylum Pseudomonadota; class Alphaproteobacteria; order Hyphomicrobiales; family Phyllobacteriaceae; genus Mesorhizobium; species Mesorhizobium sp. P5_C1. Next base: position 4,333 of record NZ_JBFULQ010000327.1, read on the forward strand.
CCTCGATCATGGTCAAGGCCTTGGCCGATCGCTTCGCCGAGGCCTACGCCGAGCGCATACATGAGAAAGTGCGCCAGGAGTTCTGGGGCTACGCGGCAGACGAGAAGCTGGCGCCAGACGAACTGATCGGCGAGCCCTATCGCGGTATCCGTCCGGCGCCCGGCTATCCGGCGCAACCCGACCACACCGAGAAGGCGACGCTCTTCCGGCTGCTCGACGGCGAAGGCAATGCGGGGGTGAGCCTGACCGAAAGCTATGCGATGTGGCCGGGCTCGTCTGTGTCGGGGATCTATCTGTCGCATCCCGAAAGCTATTATTTCGGCGTCGCCAAGGTCGAACGCGACCAGGTCGAGGACTACGCACGCCGCAAGGCCATGCCGTTGGCCGAGGTCGAGCGCTGGCTCGGACCCATCCTCAACTATGTTCCGGCGCACCATGCCGAGGCGGCTGAATAGCGCGGCAAGGTCTGTCGCCTTTTCGCTCTGACAGTCGGTGTGAACGGGACTCAGGCGCAGGTGTTTTGACTCTGGTTCACACTGTGCCGTCAACAGAATTTGCTCTGGTTGCCGGCTTGTGATCCATGGCGTGGCGGTTACACCTTCGGGGTAGCCGTCTTTGTAGTTGGAGCGCCAAATGACTGTCCTCACACGCCGTAGGCTTTTGAAAACGGCAGCGATTGCCGGCGCCGGCGGGGTAGGGCTCTCGGCCATGGGCAGGTTTGCTGGCTGGGCCGCTGCCGGGCCTGAGCCGGTGGTGCTGGAGACGGCCAAAATCCAGGCGAAGCTGATGGATGTCGGCCAGACCAGGGATGTGCTGAGCTATGGCAACGCCGGAATGCCGCCGGTACTCAGGATGAAAAAGGGCCAGCCCTTCGCCGCGCGGCTTGTCAATGCGATCGACGATCCGACGACGATCCATTGGCACGGCATTCGCGTGCCGAACAAGATGGATGGCGTGCCGTTTCTGGTCCAGCCCTATGTCTATACCGGTGATCATTTCGACTACGCCTTCACGCCGCCCGACGCCGGCACGTTCTGGTACCACCCGCACTGCAACACGCTGACCCAGATGGGCCACGGCCTGACGGGGGTAATCGTGGTCGAAAACCCCGGCGATCCGACATTCGATGCCGAGATGGTCCTCAATCTGCGCGACTGGCGGCTCGGCGACGACGGCCAGTTCATCGACCAGTTCCGGCCGCGCGATGCCGCAAGAACCGGCACCTACGGCACCGTGCGTACCGCCAACTGGCTCGATCAGCCCCAATATGACGCGCCGGCTGGCGGGCTGGTGCGGCTCAGGGTCGCCATCACCGACGTCACGCGGATCTATGCTTTTCTCGTCGACGGCGCGGAGGCCACCGTCATGGCGCTTGACGGCAATCCGGTCCCGCAGCGTTTTGCTCCCGATGCTCTGCTGCTTGGACCCGGCCAGCGCATGGAGCTGGCCATCCGCATGCCCGACGACGAGGGCGCGATTGTCAGCCTGCGAGACGTCAGGGGCACCAAGCCCAAGGTGCTCGCGACCCTGCGCGCGACTGGAAGCTCGCTCAAGCGCGACATTCGTGATGTTGCACCCCTCGAGGTCAATCCGGTGGCGGAGGTGGATCTCACCGCCGCCCAGCATATTTCGCTGGCGCTCAGCGCCACGGCGGAAAACGTCCCGAGCGATGGCATCTGCGGTTCGCTTGGCTACAGTTTCTGGGCCATCAACAAGGTGCCGTGRCCAGGCGATACGCCCGATCCAACCGCGCCATTGGCCGAACTGAAGCTCGGCAAAAGCTATGTCATCGACATGGAGAACCTGACGCCGCAATCCCATCCGATGCATCTGCACGGCATGAGTTTCAAGGTGTTGTCGTCCTCGACTCGCCAGGTTCAGCCGCTGATTTCGGACACCTATCTTATCCAGCCCAACGAGAAGGTGAGCCTGGGCTTCGTCGCCGACAATCTCGGCGACTGGCTGCTGCACTGCCACATCATCGAGCACCAGAAATCGGGAATGACGAGCTATGTC
>NZ_JBFULQ010000328.1:0-6338 GCF_054049815.1 Mesorhizobium sp. P5_C1
GTCTACAAGAAGGCTTTCAATCGCGTCGCCAGTATGCTGCGCGACGGACAACTGACCGGAGAGCTCCCTTCCGAAAATGAGCTTCGACGGAAAATGGGAGTCAGCCGCACGACTGTCCGAAAGGTCTTGGGAGAACTTGCCCACCGCGACCTCATCGCCGAGCGCAGCGGTGTCAGGACGGCAGGCCGTGCGGTCGAGGATAGCGATTACTATCCCGACGCCGAAACCACCTCGCGGGCCAAGCATGTGGAACAGCAGTTCATGGAATGGATGCTGCGGGGTGACACCAGACCTGGTACCAGCATCAACGAACTGGAGCTTGCGCGTCAGTTCGGCGTGGCGACCAACGGAATTCGTGAGTTCCTGATACGCTTCAGCCGGTTTGGACTGCTCGAGAAGAGGCCGAATACGGGCTGGCTTTTCAAGGGCTTTACGGAAGATTTCGCACTTGAGCTGTTCGAGATCCGGGTGATGTTCGAGCTACGCTCGGCGCATCTGTTTTCACGACAGCCCGACACGTCTCCGCTGTGGGAGAAGCTGGGCGTGCTCAAAAGCTCGCATACCGAACTGCTGAAGCAGATTGAAAGCCGCTTTCACGACTTCTCCAGTCTCGACAACCGGTTCCACCGGCTCATAAACGAGGCTTCGCCGAACCGCTTCATCGACGATTTCTACGATATCATCAGCTTCATTTTCCACTACCACTATCAGTGGAACAAGCATGACGAAAAACAGCGTAACCAGGCGGCGATCCTGGAGCATCTCGCCTATATCGATGCGCTCGAAAGCCGCGATTCCGAGCGGATTGAGCGGGTCTGCCGAGCCCATCTGGCTTCGGCAAGGGAAACATTGATGCGTTCGCTGATTGTATTCGATGGGATGGACACCAACGCCTGGCAAGACGTTCCGATCGCACAAGCGCTCTAGTTTATCCTGGTGCCGCTCTGGGCGTCGAACAGGTGCACCTTATGCACCATTATCTCCAACTTCACCTCTTGATCAGGTTTGAACAGTGGCTGTTCCCGGATTTCGGCAATAAGATCGACGCCATTCGCATTTAAGGTAAGTTCCTGGGCCTCGCCGGTCGGTTCCACCACCTGAACCGTTGCCTTTGCGTGGGTGCCGCCGACCGTGATGTGCTGTGGGCGAATCCCGTATACCACCCCTTCCCTGTCACTGATCCGAGCGCCATCGGCCAAGGGCAAGCGCAGGCCCTGCTCGGCGGCGAATGCGCCATTGTCAATTCGGCCCTTGATCAGGTTCATTTCCGGTGAGCCGATAAAGCTCGCAACGAAAAGGTTGGCAGGGTTCTCGTAGAGCTCGGAAGGGGTACCGATCTGCTCAACCTGGCCTCGGTTCAGCACCACTATCCGGTCGGCAAGCGTCATCGCCTCGGTCTGGTCGTGCGTGACGTAGATGCTGGTGCGCCCGAGCCGTTGGTGCAGCTTCTTGATCTCGGCACGCATCTTGACGCGCAACTTTGCATCGAGATTGCTGAGCGGCTCGTCAAACAGGAAGGCTGCCGGGTCGCGCACGATCGCGCGGCCCATGGCGACACGCTGGCGCTGGCCGCCAGACAGCTGGCGCGGCATACGACGCAGCAGATCCTGCAAGCCGAGGATTTCGGCGGCTGCCTTCACCCTCGAGACGATCTCTTCCCTTGGGACCTTGGCCAGTCGAAGGGCGAAGCTCATATTGTCGGCCACGCTCATATGCGGATAGAGCGCGTAGCTCTGGAAGACCATCGCGATGTCGCGCGACTTGGCGGGCATCTCGTCGACGACGCGCCCGCCTATGCGGATCTCGCCCGTCGTCTGTTCTTCCAGGCCGGCGATCATCCGCAGCAGAGTTGACTTGCCGCAGCCCGAGGGACCGACAAGGACCACGAACTCGCCGCTGGCGATTTCAATGTTCACGTCGCGAAGAACTTCCACGGCGCCGAAGCTCTTGCCGAGCTGCTCTATCTGGATTGCGGACATCTATTTTCCTCCCGTGCAGGCCCTGCTCATTTTCGCTGAGCGTGCCGCCATGCGCGGTATTCGGTCTCGCCCTCCGGGCTCAACGGGTAGTATTTCCGCAAATCCCCTCCTTCGGCCAAGCGCGCGCGGGTAAATTCTTCCCACTCGATATGCTCGCCGGCAAGCGCGACCAGCTTGGGCGCAAGTGCGATCGGCACGACGACCACGCCGTCGTCGTCAGCCACTATGATGTCGCCGGGTATGACGAGCACATTCGAGCAGGCGATGGGGACGTTGACGGCGAAGGGGACAATGTTGGTCTGGGCGTGGAAATTCGGCGTCGCCCCCCTCACCCAGATACCGATATCCAGGGCCGCGGCCTGGGCAGAATCGCGGATGCAGCCGTCGACGACCACCCCGGCCCCGCCGCGACCTGCGAAATAGGTGAGCATCATCTCGCCGAAGATGCCGCTGCCCAGATCGCCGCGCGCATCGACGACAACCATGTCGCCCGGCTGCGTGGGGTAGAGAACGTGACGGTGGAGCTGTCGCTCCGGGTCCTCATACTCTGTTTCGTTATAGAGATCTTCGCGCTTCGGCATGCATTGGAGCGTGAGAGCCGGGCCTGCCGCCGTGCGGCCGGGCCTCAACGGCCGCGGGCCCCGGATGTGCGGATCACGAATTCCCATCTTATGATAGAGCTCACTGGCCAGTGTCGCCGAACCGATCGCTGCTAGCGCATCGACCAATTGCCTCGGTGGCCGGGAAATGTCTGATATCGCCGGTATTTGGTCCGCTTCCACTCGTCGTCCTCCCTTAGCGCAGCACCACTTTTATCCACCGCGCCGGTCTCACTCGCCTAACCAACTGTCATCGAAAGCATCGAGCGCATTGCTCCCTTGCCCGCCGCTCAGCCACGGACCGCACCGGTGGTCAGGCCTTTGACCAACAGCCCTTGGGCAAACCAGACAAACACCAAAGTCGGGATGACCATGAGAACGCCGGCAGCTGACATGGCGCCCCAGTTGATGCCGAACTGCGAAACGAAATTGGTGAGCCCGACCGGCAGGGTCTGCGCGGACTTGCTCGACGTCAGGGTCAGTGCGAGCAGTAAATCGTTCCAGGTGAAAAGGAAGGTGATCACCGCACTGGCCCCGATGCCAGGCGCGATCAGCGGCGTGACAATCTGGACCAGCGTGCGCATCGTGCCGGCGCCGTCTGACTGGGCAGCTTCCTCGATCTCTCTCGGGACATCCTGGATGAAGCCCAGCAGAAGCCAGATGGCGACAGGCAGTTTGGCAGCCGTATGGGCGAGGATCAGCGCCCAGACCGAATCCAGGAGGCCGATTGCCGCGAACACGGCGAAGAGCGGGATGGCGAGCGCGATGACCGGGATCATCCGCATGATCAAGAGCAGGCCGAAGATCAGCATGACGCCCGGCATCCTGAAGCTCGACAGGGCATAGGCGCAGGGGATGGCCAGCAAATGGACCAAAATGACGGTCACGAACGATACGATGACCGTGTTCCAGACATAATCCATGGTGTCATATTCGCGGAAAACCGACACGTATTGCGTCAACGTCGCGGTCACGGGAATGATGTGGACCGGCACGGAGAAGATGTCGGCCGAGCTGCGGATCGACGTCAGGAACAGCCACACCAACGGAAAAATGGTAAAGGCGATGGTCAGGATGAGAGCGAGGTAGCGTCCGGCAACGCCGGCTGTGAACCGGCGGCGGCGGCGTGTTGGCTTGCGATGCGTGCTCACGGCCGCAGTGTCCATCAGATGGCCCTCCGCTTTGCGATCAGCCACGGCACTCCGTAGAGCAGGCCGAGCACGACCAGGGACATCCCCAGAGCAATGTAGGAAACCGCCGCCGCGTGCCCGAAATCCACGGCCTGGAATGCCAGCAGGTAGGCGTAGACGGTAAGCAGGTTGGAAGCGCCCCCCGGCCCGCCCTGCGTCATCAGCCAGACGACGTCGAAGGTTCGGAACGTGTCTATGATACGCAGCATCAACGCGATCATGATGACCGGACGCATCAACGGCAGAACAATGTGCCAGAAGCGCTGCCACGGCCCGGCGCCGTCCACCGTCGCGGCTTCGAGCGGCTCCTGGGGCAAGGATTGCAGGCCGGCCAGGAACAGCAGCACCATCAGCGGCGTGTTCTGCCAGACATCAGCGATAATGACCGAGACCAGGGCCCAGGTCGGGTCACTGAGCCAGGGAATGCTGGGCAGGTTGAACATGCGCAGCAATGCATCAACAAGACCGTATTGCGTATTGAAAAGCCACCGAAAATTGAGGCCGACGACGGCGGGAGCGATCATCGGTGGCACCAACAGCAATGTGCGGGCGAGCCGCATGCCCCGCAATTCTCCGTTGACCAGCACCGCGATCGCCATTCCAGCCACCACCTCGACCGTAATCGAGACGACGCTGAAGATGATCTGGTTTCGAAGGGCCTGGTTGAACTGCCGGCCAAACAGCTCGTCCGTGTAGTTTCCTGTCCCGATGAACGGCGCGGAGCCGCTCAGATCCCACCGGAAGAAACTCATGAGAAACGAGTACCCCAGGGGATAGACGAAGATGGCGAGCATAACGACGAAAGCCGGGCCGGCCAGAAGGTACCCCTTCTGCCAGGTGTAGGGCAGCGGCGAACGCCGCCGACGCCCCGACACCCGGCCCTGCGGGATGGACGACATCCTCAGTCGTAGGCTCCGGCCCGACGCATAGCGTCTTCCGCTTCCACGGCCGCCTGATTGAGCGAATCGCTTGGCGAAACCTGGTCGGTGAGCGCCTGTTCGATGGCCGAGAACATCAAGGTGCAGACTTTTGAGAAGCCAGGCAGCTTGGGCCATTCCTTGCCGTTCGCGATCGTCGTCTCTAGCTGCTGCAGCCATGCGGCCTGCGGGCCTTTCGCCGCCGCGATCACCTCCTTGGCGATCGCCTGACTGCTGGGGAAGTTGGTGAACTCGTCGAACTGCAGGCGCTGCGCCTCAGGGCCGACCGTATACTTGATGAACTCGACCGCGGGATCCTTGCGCCCCGACTGGCCGTTGAGGGCCATGGCGTGCGAGATGGCGCAGGAAATTGCCGCTTTGTCCCGTACATAGGGCGCGCTCGACCACTTGCCGACAACGCGGGAGGTGTCCGGATTGGAGAGAGTGGCGAAAGCGCCCGGCCAGTCAAAATTGGCGTAGACCGTTCCAGACGAGAATTCAGTCGAATTTTCGTTCCACTGATAGCCGACGGCATCCGGGGGGACGATTTTGTGTTTCTGGACGAGGTCACGGTAGAATGTGAGGGCCTTGATCCCGGCTTCGGAATTGAAGGCAGGTTTGTTGGCCTGATCGACCCAATCCCCGCCGGCCTGCCACAGCAGATCGCTGAAGGTACGCTGGGCCGGATCGCCCTGCCCCGGGACAACCAACCCGTAATGGCCATTGCCGGTGAGTTTCAGGCCGACGTCGACGAGTTCTTCCCAGGTCTCGGCCGGCTTCAGGCCTTTCTCCTGGTAGATGTCGCTGCGGTAATATTGAACGCGCGCATCCATGTTGCGCGGAATAGCCGCCAGATTGCCGTTTTTGGGATCGCGCAGATATTTGACCGCGACGGGATAGAAATCCGCCAATTCGGACTCGCTGAAATAGCTGTTCAGCGGCGCAAAATGGCTGAAGTAGGAGTCAATCTGCGCCGTGTGGGTGCTGTAGACGTCATATTGGCTCGATCGCGCGGCGCTCAACGTGACGACCTTCGATGTCAGCGGCGTGAATTCCAGCAGATCATAGCGGACCTTGACGCCGGTCTTCGCCGTGAAATCCTGGACAATCTTCTCCCAATATTTGGGATAGAGCGGGCCGCCCGTGATCAGCAGCGCCGTAATCTCGTTGGCCTGCGCCCTGGCGATCCATGGCGCGGCGAGCGATCCTGCCGCCACCGTGGCGCCAGCCACCAGGAATTTGCGTCTCGATAAGTTTCCGGACATCACAATTTCCTCCTTGATCATGATTGGTCGGCCCTTTGGGTCGAGCGACGACGTTCAGCATTCCCGTCAAAGTCCGCGGCGGCTTGCTCCTCCCGCCAGGAGACTGTCTGGATCACTCCCGTGCAGACACCACCTTTGCCCTGCAGTGGGCCTATGGCCCTCGCCGGCTTCTGGCGGAGATTCTGTCATTCTCTTGTCGGTCTTCCGGTGTTCCGTTTGTTCCGGCGCGCTTTGCTACGCGCATACATTTCTCCTCACGGAAACCAGGCGACCCTTGCGAGCCCGCTGGACGATTGAGCAACGATGACCGCCGCGTTCAGCGACAGTATATCGATCCTCATCTCGGGTGGCGAACGCCGGGGTTGGAAATCTCCAACGTCCAATCCTC